>JAGRHX010001155.1 GCA_020444775.1 Gammaproteobacteria bacterium | reverse complement strand
GTTGAGGTCGTCGACTGCCTTCATGGACACGGTCTGGTGGAACAGGTCGAGCGCCTGCTCGGACGGGATTCCCAGCCGAATGAGCAGCGCCTTGGCGTACGGCGGGAAGGACTCTTCCACCTGAGCGCCACGCGCCTTGAGCGACGAGCGGAGGTCGGCCAGGCTCGATCCCGACAACGCGTCGAAGTCGGCGCCGATCGACAAGTCGCCGTCGGCCACCACGAAGAACCGCTCCGGCTGGGTGCCGTCCTCTCGGCCGCAGAACACCTGGGCGACGGTGACGGGAGCCCCGGAACCACCGGCGCTGAACACGCCGAGGATCACGGAGTACTGGCGGTGGTCGCGCAGCGCGACCGGTCGGGTGCCGCTGCTGATCGCGCCCACCGCGAGACGCTTGCCCTCGAGCTCGGCCAGATAACGCAGCGCTCCGGTCTGGCGATAGAACACCCAGACCGGCTCGTAATACATGCTGCCAATGGATAGCAGATTGGTCTGTGCGTCCACGCGACGCACGCCGCCCTGGACGAACGCGAGGTCGACGCGATCCGGCTCATCGCTGCCCAGACGCTCGAGATTCTCCATCGAGCCGCTCGTCGGCCGCACATCGAGCGTGATACCGCTTTTCGCCAGCAGCCGCTTGTACTGATTGGCATGGTAGAAGTAGGCGCCGTCCTCGTTGCCGGTGCCCATCACGATGCGACTCGGCGGTGCCGGCTCGACGAACTGGTACGCCAGCACGAAGCCGGCGATGACCAGCGCGGTACTGACGGCGTAGATTAGCGCTGGGTGGCTGAGCCATTGCTTGAACATGAGGTATCTTCTGTGGCCCTCATATGTCCGGTTCGCGGCGCAGCCCGGGGTTCTCCACAGCCTGGCGAAAACACGCGTCCACGCTGGCCCGCGTATCGCCGATGCGCTCGATTCAGGTAGCGTCTTTGACCGAGGAACCCGGCATCGGCGGACACCTGTTCGAACGGCGCTGCAATCCCGCTCAACCCGAGCCCGGCATCGGCACCAGCACCAGCATCGCCTGGCCGCCCAGCGCGTCGCGCAGACAGCCCTCGTGGGCGTAGATGACGCAAGGGTGATGGTTGCGTTTGTTGACCTCGAGGCGCAGCAGCTCGCCCATCGCGATGGACTGCGCACAGAACGCGCAGTCGTAGTCGCTGGGCTCGTCTGCGTCGTCGGCGCGGTTGCCGATCGGCGCGCTGGCCAGCCGCTTGATGCGCTTGCGGTTCGGGGCCAGCGCCTCGATGACCTGTTGCCAGCAGCGTAGGGCCTGCTCGTCCTGGTCCAAGCCGGGCGTGGTGGACTTGCGGGCTACGCTGAGCGCCTGTTTGGCGATCTTGCGGGCCGCGGCGATCTGGTCCGGAGTCGGGGTGGGCTGGTCGTCCAGCCACAGATCGAGCTCCGGTGGCAGCTCCAGGGCGCTGTCGAAACAGCCGGCGATGGTCGCGCTCGCTGCCTCACGCTTCCAATCTTCGGTTGACTGCAACGCCTGGTCCAACGTGCCGCCTTCGCCCTCGCTCAGTGCCCATGACCAGTCCAGGGCGTCGTCGTTCTCGAACGGTGCCAGACCCCAGGTACCCATGTGATCGTCACTCCCGGTGAGCATGGCCCTGGCCCGCGGCGAGCCGAGCGCCGCGGGTCAGGGGTGCGATGTGTCTACTTGCCCGTGAAGCGTGGCGGTCGCTTCTCCATGAACGCGGTGCGTCCTTCCTTGTAGTCTGCGCTGTTGAAGCAGTCATCCACCAGTGCCTGGCAGCGATCCAGATCGCGGGCGTCCGGATCGCGCAGACATTCACCGACGATGTACTTGGCGGCGCGGATGGTCAGCGGTGCGTTGCCGGCGATGGTCCGCACGTAGTCATCGACCAGCGCGTCGATCTCGTCGCGAGTGGTGTACTGATTGATGAGCCCCATGCGCTGGGCCTGCTCGGCGTCGAAGCGCTTCGCGGTGTAGAGGATCTCCTTGGCGCGCGACGGACCGACCAGCGCGGTCAACGGTCGGATCGCGTCCAGCCCGTAGCCCAGACCGAGTCGGGCGGCGGGAATGCCGAACTTCGAATCGTCGCTGGCGATACGCAGGTCACAGCACAGGGCCAGATGCATGCCGCCGCCGATGCAGTAGCCGGTGATCCGCGCGAGCGTCGGCTTGGCGGAGCCGGTGACCGCGTCATACGCGGCCTTGGTCGCGGCGTTGTAGATCGCGACGGCCTCGGGCGAATCGCGCTTCTCGCCGAACTGTGAGATATCGGCGCCGGCCGCGAAGGCCTTGCCGCCGGCGCCGTCGAGCACGATCAGCCGGACCTCGTCGTCTTGCTCGAAGTGCGTCATGGCCGAGCCCAGCCCGACCCACATGTCATAGGAGATCGCGTTCAGCTTCTCCGGCTGATTCAGGGTGATGTGGCCGACGCCGTTGGCCTTGTTGATGATGAGCTGCTCGGTGATCTCATCGAGTGCAAGGATTGCTGACACTGTCTTCGCTCCGCTCGGTACGGCCATCGGGCCGCGCTATGCGTGTTGTCGGCCGCCGACCGGGCATCGTCGGGGCGCGGGTCCTGGACCTCCCCGGCCGGATCGCCGGGGAGGGGATGGTATCGAGGCGCTCAGATCACCTCGTCGGCGCGTAGCGCCTCGATCTGCTCGGCGCTGTAGCCGAACTCACCGAGCACCTGGTCGGTGTGCTCGCCACGCTCTGGGGTCGCCGTGTACGGCTCGTTGGGATCGTTGCTCAGGTTGATCGCGTTGCGCACGATCTCGAAGTCGCCGATGTCCGGATGGTGCACCTTGGTCGCCATGCCCAGGTGCTTGACCTGTGGATCGGCGAAGACCTCGTCCATGGCGTAGATCGGTCCGCACGGCACACCGGCCTTGTTCAACAGCTCCACCCAGTGCGCGCTGCTGTTGGTGGCGAAGTACACCTGCAGCTTGTCGTTGAGCTCGTCGCGATGCTCGAGTCGTCCGGCGCCGTCCTGGTAGTGCGCATCCTTCTTCAGCTCGTCGGCGCCGAGCGCCTCGCACAGACGTACGAACATGTGGTCACCGGCGGCGGCCAGGTTGATGTGACCGTCGGTGGTCTGGAACACGCCGGTGGGGATGCTGGTGGGATGGTTGTTGCCGGCCTGCGGCGGCACCTCGTGCTTCATGGTCCAGCGCGCGGCCTGGAAGTCGAGCATGG
>JAGRHX010001154.1 GCA_020444775.1 Gammaproteobacteria bacterium | reverse complement strand
TGCAGAACCTGCGCTCGGCGCTGCAGAAGTATCTGAAGGGCCGGCTCAGCACCTTGGGGGCCACCTTCTCGCGCTTTGCCTATGCCGCGCCGCTGGCGGTGCTGTGCGTGCTGGGGCTGGTGCTGTTCGGCGGACGTGAGCTTCCTACGCTGAACTCGGCCTTCGTCGGCTTCGCCATCCTCGGTGGGGTGACGCAGATCGTCGCCACCGCGCTGCTGGTCGCACTGTTCTCGTTTCGGAACTTTGCCGTTGGCACCACCTTCTCGAAGACCGAGACGGTGCAGACGGCGCTGTTCGGTATCGTGGTCCTGGGCGAGACGGTCAGCGCGGGGGCGGCGCTGGGCATCGCGGTCAGCCTGCTCGGCGTGCTGATGATCTCGGTGACCAAGAGTTCCCTGGCGCCGGCCGACCTGCTGCGTCATCTGCTCGAGCGTTCGGCGCTGATTGGCATCGCCTCGGGCGGCTTCTTCGGCATCTCGGCGGTCGCCTACAGGGCCGCCGCGTTGTCCCTGCCAAGCGGTGATTTCCTGATCCGGGCGGCCTTCACGTTGGCCTGCGTGACGGTCTTCCAGACCCTGTTCATGGCCATCTACATGGGTATCAGGGAGCCGGGGCAGTTGACCGCGGTGCTGCGCTGCTGGCGGGTGTCCGCACTGGTCGGTCTCACCGGGATGCTGGGATCACTGGGCTGGTTCACAGCCATGACCCTGCAGAACGCCGCCTATGTGCGCGCCCTGGGCCAGATCGAGCTGATCTTCACCTTCGCCGCTTCATATCTGTTCTTCGCCGAGCGCAGCAGCCGCAACGAGCTGCTCGGCATCGGCCTGATGACCCTGGGGATCCTGATCCTGCTGTTGTTGCGTTGAGCCTGGCATGGCTTGCCGGTGACCCTGGGACGCCGGGGGTGGCCGGGTCGACGTTGCGCCGGATGGCGGGCAATCCGTACCCTGTGGGCTCGCCGACCGGAATGGCGTGAAGACCAACGACGCGGGATCTCCGCGATGACCGACGACGAGGTGCGTGTCGATGCTTTCAGCCGAAGACAATGCGGTGTTGACCCAGACCGGCGCGAGCACGCCCATGGGACGCTATTTCCGCCGCTTCTGGCAGCCGGTGGCGCTGTCGCGCGAGCTGCCCGAGCCGGACGGTGCGCCCATCAAACTACAGGTCATGGGTGAGGAGCTGGTCGCGTTCAGGGACACCCTGGGCCGGGTGGGGCTGGTCGATGCCTGGTGCCCGCATCGGGCCGCGCACATGTACTACGGTCGCAACGAGGAATGCGGTCTGCGTTGCGTCTATCACGGTTGGAAGTTCGATGTCACCGGCAAGGCCGTGGATCTGCCGAACGTGCCGCCGGGCGTGCGTATGCACGATGAGATGCGTATCAAGGCCTATCCGACCCGCGAGTTCGGCGATCTGGTGTGGGCCTACATGGGGCCGCAGTCGGATCGCATCCCCGAGCTGCCACAGCTCGAGTTCGCCCTGCTACCCGCGGAACATCGCTTCGTCAGCAAGCGCTACAACGAATGCAACTGGGCCCAGACCCTGGAGGGCGGGCTGGACACGTCGCATTTCTCCTTCCTGCACATGCCGGCACCTGGCGTGCCCTCGAACGAGAACCCGGACGCGCCGGCCGACGAGCGCAGGCTGCGCTGGATCCGTAATGACCCGATGCCGAAGTTCTCGATCCTGCCGCACGAGGTGGGCTTCGTGGTCGGCGGCGCACGTGCGGCGGACGACGATCAGACCTACTGGCGGATCACCCAGTATCTGTTGCCGGCGCATGGCACTGGTCCATCGACCTTGCCCGGCGAGACCTACTTCGGCTACACCCTGGTGCCGATCGACGATGTCAGCCACTGGATGTACACCTATGCGTGGAATCCCGAGCGGCCGCTGGGTGAGGCGGAGCGTCGCAGGATCGAGGCCGGACACGGCATCGTTGCCGCGGTAGATGCTGACTTCCGCGGACTGCGCAACAAGGCCAACGACTATCTGATCGATCGCGAGGCGCAGAAGCAGCACAGCTATACCGGCGTGCGCGGTCTGGCCGAGCAGGATGCGATGATCCAGGAGAGCCAGGGGCCGATCGCCGATCGCACCCGGGAACGGCTGACCGCCACCGATGCCGCGGTGGTGCGGATGCGCAAGGTGGTGCTTGCGGGGGCCAAGGCGCTGGCCGCCGGCGACGAGCCGACGGCGCCGTGGCAGCACGAGGCCTACAACGCGCGGCCCGGTAGTTGGATGGCGGCGCAGGGGATGAGCTTCGAGGATGTCATGGTCGAGCGCTTCGGCGACCGGCTGGGGCGCAACACTTGAGCTCGCCGTAACGCTGGCCCGGTCGTAAAGCGTCGCAGGACGGTCTGGATTGTCGACCTCAGCGCAGGTGCGGCACGCGCCAGCCGTGCTCGTCGTAGTCCGAAAGGCATCGGTCGACCAGCTCGCGGTAACGATCGGCGTCACCGCGCGACTCGGCCCATTGCAGCACGTCCAGCCGCTGCTGATCCTGATTGCCGGCGTAGTTGCGCTCGTACAGCGCGTGACGTCCGGCGAACTCCGAGTACAGCGCGTCCCAGACCAGCTTGAACAGCTTCAGCCGTTCGGTGGCGGACAGTCCGGTGCCGCGGAAGTAGCGCGCGATGGTCGGGGCCAAGGCCTCGGCGTGCAGATCGGCCACGCTGGAGATGGTGAAGGAGGGCGCACCGGCCAGCACCACCTCGAAGCACTGGCGAACCTTCTCCCAGGCGTTGGTCATCAGCACCCGGTTGGCGGCCGCCACCTGCAGCCGCGGCACCATGCTCTCGCCGATGCCAGGCTCCGGATCCATCACCATCGCCGTGCTCATCGCCCAGAGCTGATCGCGCAACGCGATCAGCTCGCCGATGGCGGCCTGCACGCCGCGGAAATCGCTGGTGCCGCTGGCCGCGGTGCCCTTGAGCATCAGGCCGATGCAGAACTCCAGCTTGATGCTGAGTCGCACGCAGGCCTGCAGGTTGTAGCGATTGAAGAACCCCGAGTCGGCGTAGAAGCCACGCGCGCGCTCGACGTCCCTGAACACCAGCACGTTCTCCCAGGGCACGAAGGCGTTCTCGAACACCACCACCGCGTCGTTCTCGTCGAAACGGCTGGCGAGCGGCGCATCGAAGGGACTGCGCGCGGTCAGCTCGTAGGACGGTCTGGAGATGAGCTTCAGACCGGGGGTGTTCATGTCGACGATGAACACCAGCGCCATGTCCTCGTCACGGCCCTTCTGCATGCGTGCCGCCACGCCGCTGTTGACCGCGACGAAGGTGGCGTGGGTGAGCGCCGAGCCGGTCGCTACCATCTTCGCGCCGCTCACGTAGATGCCCCGGTCGTCATCACGATCCAGGGACAGGTATACGTCGCGAACGTCACTACGCGCACGGTGCCGGTCCACCGGCGGGTCGATGAGCACGTGGTTGAGATACAGACAGCGACTCGCGCAGCGCTTGTACCACTGCAGGGCATTGTCCGCGTAGGGGCCGTAGAACACGTGGCCCTCGGCGAGCTGGGCCATGAACGCCGCCTTGTACTCCGGGGTGCGACCCATCCAGCCATAGGTCATGCGTTGCCAGACCGCGATGGCATCCCGCGCGGCGATCAGGTCGGCGCTGTCATAGGCGGGCTTGAAGAAGGCGTGAGTGCGTATGCCCAGGCGATCCCAGGCGAGCAGTCGCGAGGCCAGCGCCGGGTCGTGCAGTGAGTCGTAGAGCTGCGCGACCGAGCGCGCGGCGTTGGCAAACGCCGGATGCTCGCTGACCTTGTCGACGCGCTGACCGTCGAACCAGACCTCACGGCCATCGTCCAGGCTGTGCAGATATTCCGCCCCGGTCAGCAGACCGGGATGATGACCGCCGCCGTGATGGTCAGGGGCTGGCGCACCGGTGGACTCTGGTGTCGGATCAATACTGCTCATGGCTGCGACTTCCGCTGCAAGGGCGCGTACGGGCTGCGCGGGTGGTATCCGTGACGGTGTGACATGCGCTCGACCGGGCGCAGCGCATGCTCAGGGACGCATGCAGAAGCTCGGGGGGCCGAGGATCGCGTCGACCTGGGGCTGGATCCATTCGATCCATTCGCACAAGGCCGGACGGGTGTCGCGCGGGTCTATCACATCGTGCACCGAGAACGACTCCGCCGGCCGGAAGGGCGAACGGCCACGCGCCAGCTTCTCCTCCAGCTCATGACGCAGCTGCTCGGGGTTCTCGGCGGCGGCCAGCTGGCGGCGAAAGGCGACCGCGACGCCGCCCTCGATGGGTAACGCGCCATATTGGGCGGACGGCCAGTCCAGTCTGTAAGCATCGGGGCCGTAGTGCGCCGCGGCGGCGACGCCAAAGGATTTGTGCACACGTACCGACGCCCACGGCACGCGGGCCTGGGCGGCGGCCGCGACGGTCGCCATCCCGTAGCGGATGGTGCCGGCAAGCTCCGCGTCCAGACCGATCATGAAGCCGGGCTCGTCGACGAAGTTCACGATCGGCAGCCCGAAGGTGTCACAGGTCTCGATCAAGCGCCGCATCTTCTGCGCTGCCTGCGCGGTCATCGCTCCCGCATAGTAGCGGCAATCGTTGGCGACGATGCCGACACTCTGGCCGTTGAGCCGGGCCAGCCCGCAGACGATGCTCGGCCCGTAGCTCGGCGCGATCTCGAAGAAGGAATCGGTGTCGACCACCCACTGCACGATGCGTTTGACGTTGAACGCGCGACGTCGGTTGCGGGGCACGATGTCGAGCAACCCCTGCTCGCGTCGCGTCACCGGGTCATCGCAGGCCACGCGCGGCGCGCGTTGATGCACGTTCGACGGCAGGTAGCCGAGAAAGCGTCGAATCTGCGCCAGCGCGTCGGCCTCGTCCTCGGCTATGTTGTCGACCAGACCGGAGCGGGCGTGCACCTGCGCACCACCCAGCGCCTCCTTGTCCGGATCGCCCCCCAGCGCGCGCTGCACGATGGCGGGTCCCGCGGTCATCACCTGGGCCGTGCCGCGCGCCATCACCGAGAAGTGCGAGGCCACCAGACGTCCGGCCGGGAAGCCGGCGACCGCGCCGAGCGCGGCCGAGGCGACCGGCACCAGGCCCATCGCATCGGCGATGATTCGAAAGCGTGGCGGCTCGTGCACCGCGACACCCACCGTTCTCGGTTTGCGCGGATCGTCCTCGCCGCTGCCGACACTGCCGCCACCGCCTTCGAGCAGTCGCACCAGTGGCACCTTGTACTGGATGGCGAGATGCTCGGCGTACATGCTCTTGCGTAGACCAGAGGCGTTCGGAGAGCCACCCTTGAGGGTGAAATCCTCGCCGCCGACCGCGACCCGACGCGTGTCGATGGTGCCCAGGCCGACCACGTAGTTGGCCGGCGTGAAGGTCTCTACCCGGCCGTTGTCGTCGAGCAACGCGGCCCCCGCGATCTCGCCGTGCTCGCGAAAGCTGCCCGGATCCAGCAGCGCATCTATACGTTCACGGACGGTGAGCTTGCCGCGTTCGTGCTGACGCGCGACCGAAGCCTCGCCACCCATCTCGCGCGCCAGTCGGCGCCGCTCGTGCAGTTCGTCGACCTCTGGCTGCCAGCTCACCGTCATCCTCCTCGCCCGGAACATCGGCTGGCAGCATACTGGTTGTGTCGCACAGGGTCATCCGCGCCGTTCGCCGGTCGTTTGACGCCCGATCTGATGCCCGGCAATAATCCGGAGCCCTCACGACCGGTGTCGGCAAGGCCAGATGCTGACGTCTTTGCTGGCAGCCGTGCTGGAGAATGTGCCGGGTGGACACCGTCGCGGGCATGAACGACAAGCAGAACCAATCGAGACCATCGACACGACGAAGAGCGTGCAAGCGGGAGGAATCAACAATGTTGCGTAGCGTCAAGGCGCTTCTGGGCGTGGCCCTGGTCGCGTTGAGCGGAACCGCGCTCGCCGAGGAGTTCAAGATCGGCGTGCTCTATCCAATCGCGGGGACCGGCGCCGTGTATGGCAAGCCGGCCATGTTCGGTCACGACATGGCGGTGGACGAGCTGAACGCAGCCGGTGGGATCCTCGGCAAGAAGGTGGTGAGCTATCCGCGTGACACCAAGCTCAAGCCCGCCTCGGCGGCGGCCGCGGCCAAGGAGCTGATCACCAAGGAGGGGGTCAACGTGCTGATCGGTGGACTCAGCTCGGCGGTGGGGCTCGCGATTTCCGAGGTCGCAAAGCAGGAGAAGGTCCTGTACATAGCGACCATTCCCAAGACCATCAAGATGACCACCGAGAACCTGCATCCGCATGTGTTCCGGATTGCGTCCAACACCGACTTCGAGGGCGATGCGCTGGCCCGTCTGGCCGCCGAGCAGGGCGCGAAGAAGGTTTGCGATCTGCAGCTGGACTACGCCTATGGCTACGACCTGGCGGATGGTGTCAAGGCCGGGTTGAAGCGTTACGCGCCGGATGCGCAGATCGTCATCGAGCTGCGCCCGAAGCTGGGGGCGACCGATTACAACGCCTTCATCACCCAGATCATGGGGGCGCAGTGTGACGTCGTGATCAGCGGTCTGTGGGGCTCGCATTTCGTCAACTTCGCGCAGCAGGCGCGGCCGTTCGGCCTGTTCGACCGGGTGAAGTACATCTCCGGCGGTGAGATCGGCAGCCACGAGATAGCCGGTCAGATGAAGGGCGACTACCCGGACAACGTCTGGGCGAACTCCTACGAGCTGTTCTACGACCATCACGACCCCAGCCACGAAGCCTTCCAGAAGGAACTCGCCCGTCGTTCCGGCACCGAGGAGACGGCGATGTGGCCGGCGTTGACCTATGTCGGCGTGAAGTTCCTCGCGGCCGCGGCCGAGAAGGCGCAGTCCACCGATACCGATGCCTTGATCAAGGCGCTGGAGGGGCTGAGCATCAGCACGCCGATCGGCCAGCGGACCATCAACGCGGCCGATCACCAGGCCGACATGGGTGAATTCTACGGACCCATGGTGAAGAAGCCGGGGCTCGAATACCGCGTCATGGATCCGGTCCGTTACATCGGGCCACCCAAGGCCGATTGAGCAAGAGACGCTCGCGCGTTTCGAGCGAACGCCTTTGACGTCCGTGTCCGCACGGCCGCGGACGTCTTCGCCTCAGCGCGACCGCCTGCCACTTGGTTGCTCGAGCATGCGCCCGGCAACATCCCACTCGTCGTAACCCCAAAAGGGCAGGGCCAGCGCCTATGCAGATGCTCGCCGATCCAAACTTCTTCGCGATTCAGGTGCTCAACTCGCTGTCGTTGGGTATGAATCTGTTCATCATCGCGGCCGGGTTGTCATTGATCTTCGGCGTGCTGCGGGTCATCAACTTCGCGCACGGCGTGTTCTTCATGTTCGGCGCGTATATCGCCTACACCATCACCCAGCAGTGGGAGCTCGGCTTCATCTGGGCGGTGTTGGGGGCCGGACTGGGTCTGGGGCTCCTGTCGATCGTCATCGAGCGTGGTCTGTTCCGCTACATCTATGACAAGGAGCACCTGATGCAGCTGCTGCTGACCTTCGCCGTGGTGCTGGTGCTCGGTGACGTCGCCAAGATGGTGTGGGGTACCGACCAGTACAGCGTGTCCTATCCCGAGGCGCTGAGCGGCGCGACCAATCTGGGTATCGAGTTCGCCTACCCGGTCATCTATCCCAGCTACAGGCTGGTGCTGTGCGCGGTCGGGCCGGTGATCTTCATCCTGCTCTGGTTCTTGATCGAGAAGACCCGTTGGGGACGGGTGACCAAGGCCGCGACCCAGGACCGCGAGATGCTCGAGGCCCTCGGGGTCAACGTGCCGCTGGTCTACACCTCGGTGTTCATCCTCGGCTCGGCGCTGGCCGGAATCGGTGGCGCGCTGGCCGCGCCCATCAACAGTCCGACCCCGGGGATGGACGCGACCATCATCGTCGAGTGCTTCGTGATCGTCATCATCGGTGGTCTGGGTAGTCTGTTCGGTACCTTCCTCGGCGCCATCATCTATGGCGTGGTCTTCAATTTCGGATCGGTGATCGTCCCCAACGGACAGGACGTGTTCGCCTTCGCTCTGCTGATGGCGGTGTTGCTGATCCGACCCTGGGGCCTGTTCGGCCGACCGGAAGGAGGACACTGAGCCATGCGTCAGGTCATCTCCCCGCTCACGCTGGCGATCCTGGCCGTGGTGTTGGTGTTGCTGGCGCTGGTCCCGAGCTTCGGATCGGACTATCTGATCGACATCAGCACCGAGATCCTGATCTACGTGTTGTTCGCGCTGAGCCTCAACGTGCTCATCGGCTACTCGGGCAATGTCTCGTTCGGCCACGCCGCCTACTTCGCAATCGGCGGCTATACCAACGCGATCCTGCTCACCACCTACGGTTGGCCGCTGGTGCTGAGCATGCCGGCGTCGATGCTGATGGCGATGCTGGCCGCGGGCATCGTCGCCTACTTCTGCACGCGTCTGACCGAGATCTACTTCGCCATGCTGACCCTGGCCTTCTCCATGTTCATCTGGGCGATAGCCTTCAAGTGGCGATCGATGACCGGCGGCGACGATGGCTTTGTCGGCGTGCAGGTCCCGGCGTTCATCGGCGAGCGGGTCTCGTTCTTCTACTTCACGCTGGTCACGGTGAGCGTGTGCGTGGCCGTGCTCTGGGTGATCTGTCATTCGGCATTCGGCAAGACCCTGATCGCGGTGCGCGAGAACATGACGCGTGCCGGCTTCGTCGGTATCAACACGCGTCTGGTGCGCTGGACGGCATTCGTCATCGCCGGCACCTTCGCCGGCGTTGCCGGCTCGATCCTGGCGATGTACAACCGCGGCTTCTACACCGAGTCGGCATTCTGGACCGAGTCGGCCCAGGTGCTGATCATGACGTTGCTCGGCGGGCTGTACTCGTTCTTCGGCCCGGCCATCGGTGCCGTGACCTTGTACGTGCTCGAGCGCATCATCAACGAGTACACCGAGTATTGGCCGTTCGTGCTCGGCGTCATCCTGCTGGTCATCCTGCTGTTCCTGCCGGAAGGATTGATCGGACTGCCCGCCCGTATCCGCGCCCTGTTCAACAGGTCCGCCACGGCCGGGTCCGAGCGTAGCGGCGGCGGAGGCACCTGAGTCATGGCCATTCTCGAGACCGTCGGTCTGTTCAAGGACTTCGGTGGGTTCGTAGCGACCAACAACGTCAGCTTCTCGCTGGAGGAAGGCGAGAAGCACGCCATCATCGGTCCCAACGGCGCGGGTAAGACCACCTTCTTCAATCTGATCACCGGTCATCTGCGGCCGACTCGCGGCGAGGTCCGTTTCAAGGGCCGTGACATCACCGGGCAAGCACCGCATCGGATCGTCAAGCTGGGACTTGCACGCTCGTTCCAGCGTATCAACATCTATCCACGCATGACGGTGTTCGAGAACGTGCAGGTGGCGCTCATCGCCCGCGAGAACAAGACCTTCCGACTGTTCTCTCTGGGCCATGCGCAGAACCGCAAGGAGACCTCGGAGCTGCTCGAGCTGGTTGCACTCGACGAGGAGGCCAACGAGATCGCCGGCGAGCTGTCCTATGGCAAGCAGAAGCAGCTGGAGCTTGCAATCGCCCTCGCCGAACGACCCGAGGTGCTGCTGCTGGATGAACCCACTGCGGGCATGTCACCGCAGGAGACCACCGAGGCGATCAAGCTGATCGACCAGATCTCGAGCATGCAGAAGCTGTCGCTATTGTTCACAGAGCACGATATGGGCGTGGTGTTCGGCATCGCCGACCGCATCTCGGTGCTGCATCACGGCGAGATCATCGCGTCCGGTCTGCCGGACACGGTACGCAATGACCCCGAGGTGCGTCGCGTGTATCTGGGCGAGGAGGACGGCGATGCCGCAGCTTGAGCTGAAGGACGTGCACACCGCCTATGGCCTGTCCAAGGTGTTGTTCGGCGTGAGCTTCGATGTCGAGCCGGGACAGGTCGTCTCGTTGATCGGACGCAACGGTGTGGGCAAGACCACGACCATGCGCTCGATCATCGGTCTCACGCCACCGACTCGGGGGCGGGTCGTGTTCGAGGGACGCGACATCGCCGGTCAACCGGCCTATCGGATCTCCACCGCCGGGATTGGCTTCGTGCCCGAGGAACGCCGGATATTTCCCGAGTTGACCGTCTGGGAGAACCTGGACATCGCCCGGCGACCGCCTCGCGACGGCGGCTCCGGCTGGGACGAGGAGCGGGTCTTCGAGCTGTTCCCGGATCTCAAGGCCATACCCACCCGACTCGGTGGCGTGTTGTCCGGCGGCCAGCAGCAGATGCTCACCATTGCTCGCAGCCTGATGGGGAATCCACGGCTGCTGCTGCTCGACGAGCC
>JAGRHX010001153.1 GCA_020444775.1 Gammaproteobacteria bacterium | reverse complement strand
TGAAGAACAGCTTGCGTGCGACCCGGTTGGCCTTGTCGCTCAGCTCGCGGCCGACGCTACATACCTTGAGAGCGACATCTCGATCGGCGAAAGGGTCGTAACCGACATACACGGTGCCCATGTTGCCCTGGCCGGCAACATCGACGATGTGGTATTTGCCAATCTTCTCGCGCATGTCGGGTCAGTGCTGGCTCAATGTCGAAATGCCAACGGTCCTTCATGTACCCGCCCCGACCCCTTGCCGAGCGGATGTGAGTGCAAGAGCGATGGCAGCGACGCCGACCGGGCGTCCGACCCATCGCAGCTCTCCTAAGTCCATCTGGTGCTCGGAGCTTATCGGCGACCGGATTTTGATCTTGAGATGAGCCGCCGGGCTCCATGCTGTCGACTCGGTCGCGCTTTGCTGTTTCCCCGGCTACGCTGCCAGGGCATAATTACCGGCTTGGATCTCTGCGAAAGTGGCGGAATTGGTAGACGCGCCGGTTTTAGGTGCCGGTGGGGCAACCCGTGCGAGTTCGAGTCTCGCCTTTCGCACCAGCGATATGTTTGCAGGCTGGAGGCGATACTCGGCGTTTCCAGCCTGACGGATGCGATACCAGATGCGCGAGCACGTCACGAGCAGGGTCGCTGGATGCATGCCGTTCGCCCGACCGAGCAACCGCCGAGGCAGGAGTCTGCGGCGAGCGCTTGTCGCGAGTTCAGGTGCCTGCCAAGGTCAGAGGCCGAGAAGTCGGGACATGCTGTCTGGTCGCAGCGTCTGGTCGCACCGGATGCGTGACCGCGGCGCGGTCACCAGTCGCCCGTGCTCGACGTGGCTGCTTCGCGATGGAGACGAGATGCGGCGGCGAGATGATGAGCACACGAGGTCATGACGCCGGTGTTCGACATCAAGATCGCGCTCGAGCGCGAGGGTTCCGGCGCCCGGACTTCCAGGTTCGCCAGATTTTCAATCCCATATTCCCAACCAAGGTTGATTAGATGCAGGTAACGCTTGAGAGCAGTGCCGGGCTTGCGCGGCAGCTTCGGGTCGAGATCCCCGAGGACGCGGTATCGGTTGAGGTTGACCGCCGCCTGCACCAGGTGGCGCGAGACGTGCGACTGCCCGGTTTTCGCCCCGGCAAGGTGCCACGCAAGGTCGTGGCAAAACGCTACGGACCGCAAATCAGACTGGAAGTGGTCGAAGAGATGGTTCGCTCCAGTCTCGCCGAGGCTCTGGCCCAGGAGCAGCTGCGGCCGGCGGCGCCCCCCCGCATCGACCCTCTGGAGGCTGATCCGGGGCAGGGCATACGGTACACGGTGAGCTTTGACGTCTATCCCGACATCGAGGTGCCGGATCCGGCCGGGCTGCATGTCATGCGTCCGGTGGCGGAGGTGCAGGACAGCGACGTGGACCGGATGATTGATACCCTGCGCCAGCAGCGCCGGACCTGGAGCCAGGTCGAGCGCGCCGCTCACAGCGGTGACCGTGTCAACGTCGATTTCGTCGGTCGGGTGGATGGTGAGGTGCTGGAGAAGGCCTCGGCGACCGGATTCGAGACCGAGATCGGCAGTGGACGGATGATCCCGGGTTTCGAGAGTGGTCTGGAAGGCTTGCAGGCGGGCGATGAGAAGACTCTAGAGCTGAGCTTCCCTGCCGACTATCCAGCCGAGGACCTGGCTGGCAAGCCGGTGTCGTTCGAGATCAAGGTCAATAGCGTGAGCGAGGCCACCCTTCCGGAGGTGGACGAGGAGTTCGCGCGCGCGTTCGGCGTCACCGAGGGCGGCCTCGAGGGGCTTCGTACGGAAGTCCGCGCGAACATGCAACGCGAGCTCGAGAGCGGCCTGCGCGCGCGCACCAAGGAGCGGGTGTTCGAAGCATTGACCGGATCGTGTGAGGTGGAGTTGCCACCGAGCATGATTGAGCATGAGGCCGAGCGGCTCAAGCAGGAGCGCAACCAGGAGCTGGCCCGATACGGCATCCAGCCACCTGAGGATGCCGACATGAGCGCTTTCGAACAACAGGCGACCGACCGGGTGCGCCTCGGTCTGCTGATCGGCGCGCTCATCGAACAGAACGGCATCCGCGTCGACCCGGCGGAGGTTCGCAAGCGCATCGATTCGATTGCTTCCACATATCAAGATCCGGACGAAGTCGTCCGCTGGTATTACGGGGACGATTCGAGGCTCTCGCAGGTCGAGAGCGCGGTTCTGGAGGACCAGGTCGTCGACTGGTTGACGGAGCGTGCGCAGGTCACAGACGAGCCAAGCTCGTTTGACCGGATCATGAATCCGGGGCAGACTAACTCGAGCGCGTGAGCGGGTACCTCAGCGTCTGCCAGAGGCATTGAGAACCGCCGGGCAGGGGCGGACAGTGGCGGATAGCGGCTCGAATCCATATGCGACACCGTCTTGAGAGCTGGGTTGATATGCCCGCGGATTCAATGAGTTGCGCGAAGGATTCCGAATCGATCTCAGGTCGCTGGCGGACAAACGGAACATATGGGTAAAGTCCGTCGTCGCGGCCTGCTGGCGGGCGTCATCGCGACGTCACTCAATCGAGATCGTCCGACCATGTTCGACAGTCGGCGTCGTTCGACTGGGCTTCGTGCAAGAGCGTTCGTCCAAGAGCGTACGCAATACCCGCCACGAGCAGGATCGCCGGTCGGGGTGAGTGTGCCGACGCCGAGCCTGCGTAATGCACGACGAGGTCCGTTTTCGCCGGCCGGCTCGTATACTCATCGGGTTCTGGCGATGGGAACCGCGTCGTGACTGGTGGGCGACCGGTGACGGGCCAAAGACGGAGATCCGGCGATGGCCGTGGGACTGCCAGCAAGAAGTGCCTGGACGCATGCGGCACCATGTCATGGTCGTCGATGCCATGGTCGTCGATGCCATGGTCGTCGATGCCATGGTCGTCGATGCCATGGTCGTCGATGCCATGGTCGATGTCGAAACCCCGAGGGCGTATCCGGGATGAAGACCTATACCCAGGCAGAGACACGGGCCGGGGGGAACCTGACCGGGTGAGCCTGACCGGGT
>JAGRHX010001152.1:357-2099 GCA_020444775.1 Gammaproteobacteria bacterium | reverse complement strand
TTCATCGAGGATCTCACCGCCTCCTATCAGGGCGGCTGGTACTCGGTGATCAGCCTGCACGGCGGTGGTTCACCGGCCGCGATGCAACGCGAGATCTATCGTCACTACCCGGTCGGTGACAAGGTCGATCTGGTCGAACGCCTGCTGAATCGAGGGATTGGCGCCGATCCGTCACGACCGATAACACGCAACCGCCAGCCCGGTCGCTGCTGTGCGCGCGGCTGTGTGCCGGGTGAGCCGATCATGAATCGACCCGATACACCGGCCGAGGCCAGCGATGACCCGGCCGTCGTTCGAGTCGCCGGTCGAGGACGCGGCGGCGCGAACTGACCGGCGTCCGCCTCAGGTCGCCACCACCCCGCCGTCGATCACCAGCTCGGTGCCAGTCACGTACGAGGACTCGTCCGAGGCCAGGTACAGACAACCGTTGGCAATGTCCTCGGGCAGCCCGAAGCGGCCGAGCGGCGTGGCGCCCAGACGTGCCTCGGCGACGCTGTTGTTGGCATGCGCGGTAGCCGTCATCGGCGTCTCGATGAAGCCTGGATGCACCGAGTTGACCCGCACCCGCTGCGGCGCGCACTGGATGGCGGCGGCCTTGGAGAGCAGTCGCACCGAGCCCTTGGAGGCGTGATAGGCGGCGCTGGACCAGGAACCGATGATGCCGCAGATGGACGAGATGTTGATGATCGAGCCTCCACCGTGCTTCGCCATCAGCATCGCGCCGTGCTTGGTGCCGAGGAACACGCCGGTGGAGTTGACGTCCATGATCCGATTCCAGCTCTGAAGGCTCTGATCGGCCACGGTGGACCACGCCGATTGCGCGACCTGGGCCGGCTGGTTCGGGTCTCGTCCCGAGACACCGGCGATGTTTGCGAGCACGTCCAGTCGAGCATGGCTGCGCTCGGTCTCCTCCATCAGCGCAACCCACTGCTCCTCGTCGCTGACGTCCAGCGCACGAAACTTCGCGTTGCCGCCCGCCGTCTTGATCGAGCCGGCCACCTCCGCGCCGAGCTTCTCGTTCAGATCGCAGACGATCACGGTCGCGCCGTGGGTACCGAACAGACGCGCGGTGGCCGCGCCGATCCCCGAGGCAGCCCCGGTGACGATCGCTACCTTGCCTTCGAGCCTGGGTCCAAGAGTCATGCTGGTCTCCGTATCGTTGCCGGACAGCACCCGGTCTTGCGAGATCCGTACGCGCGCCGGACGGCGGCGAAGCCGGCCGTCCAGGGTGCGATGCTTCGAGCCGGAGCGGCTCGTCGCGGCTCAGCCGCCGTAGAACACCTTCTCGCCGAGATCGGCCATGGCCAGCACGGCCTGGTCCGCGCGGCCCTCGAAGGGCTTCTTGATGCCGGCCTCGACCACCTCGCCGACGAACACCGAGTGGTCGCCCTTTTCGATGGTGTCCACCAGCTTGCACTCGAGGAACGCCGTCGTGGCATCGAGGATCGGCGCGCCGGTCGCGCTACCCTTGGAGAAGGGCTGCCCGCTGACCGTGTTGCCGTCACGCTCGGCGCTCTTGAAGAAGGTGTAGGCGATGTCTCCCTGACCCTTGCCGAGGATGTTCAGGGCGAAGGTGCCGGTCGCCTTGGTGATGTCGTGCGCGGCCGAGTCGGCCTTCACCCCGATGACGACCAGCGGCGGGCTGAAGGATGCCTGGGTGGCCCAGTTGACGGTGGCGGCGGCAACCTTGCCATCGCTGGATTCGGCGGTCATCACGTAGATGCCGTAGGGGATCATGCGCA
>JAGRHX010001152.1:0-263 GCA_020444775.1 Gammaproteobacteria bacterium | reverse complement strand
TCGGCGCCCGTGCCGGCCATCCTTGTGATGGCGGCGGCCTCTTTGGGCACGGATGCTGCAATGTGCCGCCAGCGCCGTTTCGGTGCAAGCAGTGACCGGCGCGACGGGCCCAACGCGCGCCTTCGCGCGTGTCAGACTCGTGTCGAATCGGCGTGGTCGGTATGCCGAACGGTCGAGTCCGGCCCGGGAATGTCAGTGCCGGGGGGATGACGGCCTGGGGGGATGAGGGCCCGGGGGGGTGGCTACCCGAGGAGATGACGACC
>JAGRHX010001151.1 GCA_020444775.1 Gammaproteobacteria bacterium | reverse complement strand
GCGATGAGCTTCAGCTCGGTCTCGGTGGTCGCCAACGCGCTGCGGCTGAATCGCGTCGAGCTGTGAGGGCGAACATCAGGAAACCAGGCATTGCGGTCGGTCGTCCCAGGCATCGGGCGAGGCGCTTGCACCGGCTGCATCGAGCCGCGGATTTCGGCGACACTAGGGCCAGATGACCGGGGACAAGCACAGGAGCATGCCAGGCGTGGAGTTCGGAATAGCCCTGCCGACCGCGGCAGATGATTGGAAGGTGGTGCAGCGGGCCGAGGCGCTCGGTTTCACGCACGCCTGGTTCTACGACACCCAGATGCTGAGCGCGGACTGCTTCGTCGCGATGGGCGCGGCCGCGGTCAAGACCAGCCGTATCCGGCTCGGCACCGGCGTGCTGGTGCCGAGCAACCGGATCGCGCCGGTCAGCGCCAACGCCTTTGCCACCCTCAACGCGCTGGCGCCCGGGCGCATCGATTTCGGCGTCGGCACCGGTTTCACCGCGCGTCGGGCGATGGGCATGGGCGCGATCCGGCTCGCCGAGATGGAGCGTTATATCGAGACGGTCTACGGCCTGCTCGGCGGCGAGACGGTGGAGGCCGCGTTCGAGGGACGCAGCCACAAGATCCGTTTTCTCAATCCGGAGCTGGGTCTGACCAATCTGCGTGATCCGGTGCGTCTGCACGTCTCCGCCTACGGGCCGCGCAGCCGCGCGCTGGTCGCGCGGCTCGGCGCCGGCTGGCTCAACTTCATCGGCGACGAGGCTACCGCGACCGCGACCCTGGATCAGATGCGTGGCAGCTGGCAATCCGCCGGGCGTGACGCCGCCGAGCTCGGCGCCACCGGTTTCCTGCTCGGCTGCGTGCTGCGCGACGGCGAGACGTTGGACTCCGATCGGGTCATGGCGCAGTCCGGTCCGCGTGCCGCGGTGTTGCTGCATCGCGCCGCCGATGCCGATCTGGCGGGATTACCGAATACCAGCGCGATTCCGGACGCGGTGCGTGCCGAGGTCGATGCCTACGTGGCGCTGGCGCGCGGCTTCGAGCCGGCGGACGCGCGCTATCTGCAGAACCACCGTGGCCATCTGATGGCCGTCAAGGACGAGGAGCGTCGCTTCATCAGCCCAGAGCTCATCCGTGCGACCACCTTCACCGGCAGCGAGGACGAGCTCTGCGCCCGCTTCGAGACGCTGCGTGACGCGGGCTACACCCAGCTCACCATCCAGCTCGTGCCAGGCCAGCAGGACGCGATCGAGGATTGGGCGCGCATCGTCAAGCGGTTCGCGGATTGCTGAGAAATCCAAGCTAGAATCGAAGCTCGACGCAAACTGACTGCAATGACAATGGTGACCATCGATGGATTTCGGGACATTCCTTCTGCTTCAAACCCCGTCCGCCCGTTCCTCCAAGGAGATCTTCGATCGAGGCACGGAGATCGCCCAGACCGCTGATGAGCTCGGATTCGACAGCATCTGGCTGGCCGAGCATCACTTCTCGACCTATGGCTATCTGTCCCGGCCATTGATGTATGCGGTGCATCTGGCTAATCAGACCAAACGTATCCGGGTCGGCAGCGCGGTGGTGGTGGTGCCGCTGCATCATCCGCTGGTCATCGCCGAGGAGATCGCCACCGCCGATCTGCTCAGCGGCGGCCGTCTGGACGTCGGTCTGGGCCGTGGCTATCAGCGCTACGAGTTCGAGCGCTTCGGCCAGAATCTGGATGAGAGCCGCGAGCGCTTCGAGGAGACGGTGGACATCCTGCTGGCGGCCTTCAAGGGCGAGCCGTTCAGCTATGAGGGCAAGCACTTCCAGATCCCCGAGACCATGCTCTATCCACAGCCGGTGCAGCGACCGCATCCGCCCATCTGGGTGGTGGGGCAGAGCCCGGAATCAGTGGTGGCCACGGTCAAGCGTGGTTTCAACCTGGTCTCGGGTGGCTTTGGCATCTCCATCGATCGCTTGCGCGAGTTCCGGCGCACCTTCGATGAGCTGGTCAGCGCCGAGAAGCTCAGCAAGCCGGTGCGGGTCAGCACCCAGCGGCCGGTGTACGTCACCGACAGCGAGGCCGACGCGCGCGCCGCGGTCGAGCAGGCGCGCTGGAACATGCGGGTCACCTTGAGCCTGCGGCACAACCGCGAGAAGGTAGAGAAAGGTCACGCGATTGCAGTGCCGTTCGAGAACGAGCCCAGCATCGACGATCTGCTCGAGCGCTACATGGTCATAGGCACCCCCGAGACCTGCATACAACGGATCCAGGCCATCAAGGCAGCGATGGGCATCGACCACTTCAATTGCAGCTTCTGGTTCGGCGACATGGCACACGACAAGGTGCTGCGGTCGATGCGGCTGTTCGCCGAGCAGGTGATGCCCGCGTTCAAGGACTGAGTGCCGGCCGGCGCGAATCGATATGTAAATGGCTTCAGGCTGAGGTCATCAGCTGGCGGCAGCCAGCTGATGACCGACCAGGCGTGCATACAGACCGCCGTGCGTCAGCAGCTCCTCGTGCATGCCCTGCTCGGCCACCCGGCCCTGGTCCAGCACCACGATGCGGTCGGCACTGCGCACCGTCGACAGGCGGTGGGCGATGACGATCGTGGTGCGGCCGTCCATCACCGAGGCCATCGCCTCGCGGATCTCGTGCTCCTTCGACGGGTCCACCGCGCTGGTGGCGTCGTCGAGCACCAGCACCCGCGGGTCGGAGAGGATGGCCCTGGCCAGCGCGATGCGCTGCCGCTGCCCACCGCTGAGCGAGTAGCCACGCTCGCCGAGCATGGTGGCGTACCCCTCGGGCAGGGCGAGCACGAAGTCGTGGGCGCCGGCCAGCCGGGCGGCCCGTTCGATGTCCTCCTGCGCGGCGTCGGGCCGGGCGAACGCGATGTTGGCGGCAACGGTGTCGTGGAACAGGAAGGTGTCCTGGCTGACGACGCCGATGTTCCCACGGAGAGAGTTTTGCGTCAGTGACCGGATGTCGTGACCATCCATGAGTACGGCTCCTTCGTCTGGATCGTAGAAACGCAGGAGCAGTGAGTAAAGCGTGCTCTTGCCTGCGCCGCTTGGGCCGACGAACGCATAGAACTTGCCCGGATCGAGTTGGAGGTCGATGCCCTGAACGGCAGGCACCTCCTTCTTATCACCATTCTGTTCGCGGTAATAAAAAGTGAGGTTCTGAAAGGTCACGGCCCCCTTGGCACGACCGACATCAATGGCGTTTGGTGCGTCCTGGATGTCGGGCTGGCGCTCCAGTAGTTCGAATACCATGCTTGCGGCCACAGTGGTCTTTTGCAGCAAGATCTGCACTTTGCTGAGTTCTTTGACCGGCGGATAGATCTGCGTGAGTGCCATCACCATGATGAAGAAGTTTTCCGCCTCCAAGCCCCGGTGCCAGGCATAGACCAGGCCTGCTGCGATTCCGAACGAGGCGACGGTTTCGACCACGGGGCCGACGAGTTCCATGGCCTTTGTCCAACGAACCATGTTGCGGGTCATGCTCGCATTGCTGCGGTCAAAACGGGCTGCGGCATGGTCTTCTCGGGCATATGCCTTCATCAGGCGGATTCCCGAAAATGTTTCCTGCATGGCGACCATTAGTGCACGTGAGTCATACTCTTCGTTTGCTCCCACCCTGCGGACACGCTTCCCGATGCGGATGATCGGCACCAGGCAGGCGGGAAAAACGACCAAGGACATGAGCGTGAAAAACCAGTCCTGTGCGAAAAGCACCACGAGGATGGAAATGATCGTCAGCGGGCGCTGGGCGAGCGTCTGCACCAACGTCATCGAATTGCGCTGCACCACGCCCGTTTGCGCGGTCACCGACTGCATGAGCTCCCCAGTTTTGGCGGTGTTGAAAAAGCCCGGCGACTGACGGAGCACACTGCGGAACGCGTCGTTGCGGATCTGATAGACCATTTTGCTGGTCACCCAGGCCTGCATGTAGCTCGACAGGTAGGAGAGAAAGCCGCGGATGAAGATGAGCACTGGGATGAAAGCGCAGGCAGTCATCACGCCGGTGAGCCCCACGGGTGTATCGTCCGCAACGCCCATGATCTCGGCCAGATTGAGCTCCCCGATCAGCGGCAGTTTGGTAGGTTCGCCCAAGGTGCGGGTCTGGCCCTTCAGGACCAGGGAGAAAATGAGCTGAAAGCCGATCAGCATGAAACCGTTGAAGGCGGCGCTGAGCATGCCGAGCAGGATGCTCAGGACGAAACGAAAGCGGTAGGGAAGCAGATAGGTCCACAGGGATCGCAGGGTCTTCTTAACCACCTCAGGGAGACTGAGCTCGGCGTGAAGAAGGCGAGGCTGGTGTGGAGGGGATTTTGCAGGTTGGGGCATGGCAAAGGCCGCGCACTAACTGCGGTATCATGCGCCGCACAACCGGGAATTGAGCCGGTGCCTGTTCCGCGCATCCTCGGTTGACGTGATGCCGGGGACGGCTTTACAAGGCGGCTCCTTGGCGCTTTGATGCGCCCTGTTTCACTCCCAACGTTTTTCTATGCCCGTCAAAAAATCATCGGCCGCCACCTTATTGTCCCAATGGCAGGCGAAGCTTCAGAATCGCAGTCTTAAGGTGGGCATCATGGGCATGGGCTACGTTGGCTTGCCACTAGGGCTGCTTTTCGCGGAAAAGGGACTCCAGGTCGTCGGCGTGGACCCGGATGAACACCGCAGCAAGGCTCTCAATCAGGGACGCTCTCCCATCCGTCACATCAAGAACGCCCGGGTCAAGGCGGCCGTGACCAGCGGCATGTTCCGGGCGACTGCTGACCCGGCGGCGCTGAAAGACGTGGACGCAGTGTTGATCTGCGTGCCGACACCGCTGACCAAGCAGCGCGAACCCGATCTTTCGTATGTGGAATCCTCCACCGAGTGGGTGGCGGCCAACATCAAGCCCGGCTGTCTTGTGGTGCTGGAATCCACCACCTATCCAGGGACTACGCGTGACATCGTAGCGCCCATTTTGAAGAAGGCGGGGTTCAAGCCGGGAACCAATGTTTTTCTGGCCTACAGCCCCGAGCGTGAAGATCCGAACAACGCGACGTTTTCCACCGCCAGCATTCCGAAGGTCGTGGGCGGCACAGATGCCACGAGTGGCAAACTGGCCGCCGTGCTTTATGAGCAGATCATTTCCAAGGTCGTCCCGGTGACGAGCGCCGAGGTCGCCGAGGCGGCGAAGCTGCTCGAAAACATCTTCCGTTCGGTGAACATCGCGATGGTGAACGAATTGAAGATCGTCTTTGACCGCATGGGCATCGACATCTGGGAGGTGATCGATGCGGCCTCAACCAAGCCGTTCGGTTACATGGCTTTCTACCCCGGCCCCGGCCTGGGCGGGCACTGTATTCCGATCGATCCGTTTTACCTGACCTGGAAAGCCCGGCAGTATG
>JAGRHX010001150.1 GCA_020444775.1 Gammaproteobacteria bacterium | reverse complement strand
GCGATGTGCTGGATGCCTTCACCGTTGAAACGCAGCAAGAACTCCTCGATCTGGCCCGTGCTGTTCGACGCTTCTTCGTTCAGTGGGATGCGGATGAGGCCGTCGGGCGCGGTCATTGCCCGCGAGCTGAGGCCGGTGTATTCACCCTTGATGTCGAAGTGGCGCAGCTCCTTGAAGGCAAACAGACGCTCGTAGAACTCGGCCCAGTAGCGCATGCGGCCGCGATAGACGTTGTGGGTCAGATGGTCGATGCACCGCAAGCCGTGGCCGCTGGGATGCAAGGGCGCGTCGGCGACGAAGCGGAAATCGATATCGTAGATCGATTGGCCGTCGCCGAAGCGGTCGATCAGATAGAGCGGTGCGCCACCGATACCCTTGATCGCCGGCAGACGCAGCTCCATCGGACCGGTCGGTAGCTCGATGGGTTGCGCGCCAAGGCGCAGAGCGCGTGCGTAGGCATGGTGCGAGTCCCTGACCCGGAAGGCCATGCCGCAAGCGGATGGACCGTGCTCGGCGGCGAAGTAGGCGGCAACGCTCTGCGGCTCGCGATTGACGATGAAGTTGATCTGGCCCTGACGGTACAGATCCACGTTCTTGGAGCGATGCCGGGCGACCTGCACGAAGCCCAGTGTCTCGAACAGTGGTTCGAGCACCGCTTCGCACGGCGAGGCGAACTCGACGAACTCGAAGCCCATCAGGCCCATGGGATTGTCGAGCGGGTCGGTCATGGTGAGCGCCTCGCGTGTGGGGTCGCTCACAGCTTACTCGCGTGGCCGACTTCCTCAATGTCCGGTCGCGTCCGTCGCTCGGCTCCGATCGATTGCCGCGCGCCGCATGGTTGCTACTCGCTACTCGCTGGAAGCGCGCCCCTCGATGCAAGCGGTCCGCGTCAGCATCGAATCCCGGCAACGCCGCGAACGAGCATCAAACGACTTCAGGCATGTCAGTGGGCGCCTTTGGCTCGGGCGCGTCGAGGACCGGCGTCAGCGGCTCGGGCTTGCCGATGTAGTAACCCTGGGCCCCATCCAGACCCAGGGCGCGAGCAATCTCCAGCTCTGACTCGGTCTCGATGTGCTCGGCCACCATCAGCACATCGAGACCGTGACCCAAGGCCACGAGCGACCGCACCAGCTCGCGCTGGTCGCGATTCTGGTCCATACCCTGGATCAAACCGCCGCACAGCTTGGCGTAGTCGATACCCGCCTGCTGCAGGGGCTTGAGCGACACATCGGCCGCACCGCAGTGGTCCAGTCCGAAGCGCACGTCGAGCTTGCGCACGCCCTCGGCCAGCCGCCGCAGCGCGCTCGGGTGGGTCAGGGCGGCATACTCGGAGGTCTCGAAGGACAGACGGCTTCTCTGATCCAATGGCAGCGATCGCAACCGCTCCATCAGCCAGTCGGTGAAGGTCCGGTCCTCGAGCGAGCCGGCTGACAGATTGACCGCAAAGTTTTCGGGACGCTGCGCAACCACCTCGAGCAGGGCGTTGACGATGAGCTTGTCCAACGCGGCGCTGAGCCCGAGATTCGCCGCCACCGGCACCAGCACTCCTGCCGGCACCAGCCGGCCATCGGTGCCCTGGAATCTGGCCAGCAGCTCTATGTGTAGCGCGTCGTCGCTCGACAGCGCGCGCACCTCCTGAGCGGCGAGCACCACCTCGCCACTGTCCAGCGCATGGCGAAGCAGCAGCTTCCATTGCTCGCTCTCGTTCAAGGTGGCCGGCTCGACGGTCTCGGTGGCGGCAAACAGATGCCAGGGCTGGTTGTCACTGAGCTCTGCGTTGCGAAGCGCCGCCTCGGCCTGAATCTGCAGCTCCTCGGCTGTCTGGGCGCCCGTGAACAGCGCCGCGCCGACCAGCACCCTGCGTGCCGCGGGCGGCGCGCCCGTGGGTAGCGCCGCGACCTCCTCGCGCAGTCGCTGGACGATGGCTTCGGCCATCTGCAGGGTCGTGCCAGGTGTCGCCTCGGGCAGGATCAGCGCCAGTCTCGCGCCGCCGACCCGACCGAGCGTTGCGCCACGCTCGGCAACGCAGCTCCACACGCCTTCGG
>JAGRHX010001149.1 GCA_020444775.1 Gammaproteobacteria bacterium | reverse complement strand
GTGTGGCAGAAGACGCAGATCTGGCTCTCCTGGGTGGCCTTGACCGGGCCCGGACCACTGGCCGAGAGGTTGTGCCTGGTGTTGGTCACGTCCGAGATGCGTGCCGCGAGCGCCGCGTTCCACGGCAGTGCGCCGGCCAGCGCGAGCAAGGCGGCGCCGAGCGCGAGACACGCGCCTCGCCGAGCGGCGCGATGCGGAGCGAGTCGGGTGGTTGCGGCCACGCCCATCACGAGCCTCCCAGGAACTGGAATATCGACACTCGGCCGTTGAACATGTCCGCCACGTAGACCCGGCTTCGCGCATCGGTCCACACCCCGGCGGGGAGGTAGAACTGACCCGGCGCCTTGCCGGTGCCGCCGATCGGCAGCAGGAAGTGACCGTCGCGGTCGAAGACGAGCAGGTGATCGTAGAGTCCTTCGACGACATAGATGTTGCCACTGGCATCGACCGCGATGCCCTTGGGTCGTGCCAGGTTGCCGACATACAGGCCACGTTCGCCGAACACGTTCAGGACCCGGCCATCGCTGTCGAACACCTGTACACGCGAGTTGAGGGTGTCGACCACATAGAGTCTGCCGTCCGCGTAGCTGATGTGGGTGGGCGAGTTGAGCTCGCCCCTGGCATCGCCGGAGCGACCGACGTAATCGATCAGCAGACCCGCGTCGTCGAATATCTTGATGTCGTTGGCGCGTGTGTCGGCGACGAATATGCGGCCGCCCGCGGTGTCCCTGGTGATACCCGTCGGCCGTATCAGCGCGTCGCCGCCGAACTGCCCCAGCGGACGGCCGTCGTGACCCAAGCGGAACACGGCGCCGAGCTCGGCGTCCGTGACCAGAAAGCCCTCGTCTGTCGCGACGATGCCGATCGGCGCCTCGAAGGGGGTGGCATCGGCCGCGCTGGCCCAGACCTCCAGCCGTGCGTCGACCGGATCGAAGACGAACACGGCACGATGACTGACATCCGTGACGAGAATTCGGCCCGTGCGGTCGGTGACACCGCTTTGCGGGCGCTGCAGAACCAGCGGACGCGGCTCGTCGAGTCCCAGCCCGGCCAGCCATGAAAGCACGCGGACCGCGGTCGACCGCTCGCCCGGGCCTTTGACCGGTTCGAAGTTCGGCTCTCCGGTCAGCTCGCCCACGTACGCGTAGCGTGGCGTCTCGGGCAGGGACGGCCAGAGTATGGGGCGGCCCTCGGCATCGTCACCCGTGGCCAGCCGCATGACCTTTGGCTCGGGCTCGGCGCAGCCGCCCAACGCCAGCATCGCGAAAAGTGCCACCACCACGACAAAGGTCGACCGCGGCCCCTGCTGGGCCAGCGAGCCACCCGAAACGGGTCGAAACAATCGGTCCATGGCCCGGGCGGGCGAGCTCACCATCGCCCCGGGCCGGTGGTTTGATGTCCACCGACGATGCCGGTCTCGAGCCCGGGCAGACCCGAGTGACAGAGATCGCAGTTCTCGACCGACCAGGCCACGGTGCCGTTGTGGCACATTCCACAGTACCGGCCGTCGACGATGGCGGCCATGTCGATATCGTTGGCGCCGGCTCGCATCTCGAAGCCGAGCTCATGGTGACAGACCTTGCAGCGAAAGCGAATGCGGTGAAACCAGTGTGGAAAGATCACCGGACGCATGCCTTCTTGCTCAGAGCGTTTGTTGAGCACGACGTCGCCGTACTCTGCGTGACCCACCGGGCTTAGCACCGCGAGCCACAGTGTCAACAGGACGAGCAGGCGCGGCAATCGAGCGCGCGACGTCGCGAGGCGCCGCGGTGAGCGGCGATGGTGCTTGGGCCGCGGATCGTCAGCGATTGGCGCATAGCTCATCGGGGCGGCATCTCTTCAGCGGATCATGTTCTTGCGCGGCACGCTGTGGCAGCGCTTGCATTCGGTGAGCGGAAACGCGACCGCGCCGTGACACTGACCGCAATAGTTACCCTGCAGGATCTGGAACATGTTGACCGGCGTGGCACCGGCCTTGGCCTTGAAGATCTTGTCGTGGCAGTTCGCGCAATCGAGCCACTGTGTATGTGGCTTGTGTGGAAACAACACCATGGGCATCTCCGCCGTGCGCTTCATGAGCACGTCCAGATCGAGGATCTGGACATCGGTATCGGGAAGGATGTTGGTGCGTGGCGAGATGTAACCGTCTTCCAGGGCCTTGACCCAGCGGACCTGATTGCCGGCCGTGTCCGGTGGCAGGATGGAGAGCGCCTCGGCCGGCTCCTGGAGCAGCTCGATGGCCTGGGACTGCGGATCGTGGAGCTGATCCTCGCGCAGCGATTTCCAGTGCTGGGCGTAGCTCAAGGTGCTGAGCACGAGCAGCACGAGCGCGGCGCAGAGAGCGGCTCGCGCTGGCAGTCGGCCCGGAAGCAGGCGCATCATCCGACTCATCCCGGTATGTAGATGCCAGAGCTGCGCAATGCCCGGATCAGATGCTGGGTGGACTGTTCCAGGGTCTTCACCGCCGCCGCATAGTTGCCCGCACGTGCCTGGCCTTCGGCCCGGCTGCGCAGGTCCGTCGCCTGGTCGACGAAGGATGCGGTCATGCGGGCCATCTGACCGCCGCCGTCGCTCTCCTTGCCGAGCACCTCGAGAAGCATCCGATGGGTGTCATTGCGATCCACCTCGTAGTGGTACTCCTCCTCCTTGCTTGCAAAGTTCAGCGAACGCACCAGGGTATCGCCGCCCCGTAGCTGCTCGACACCGCGTTTGGCCTTGTCATAGGCCTGGTCGAGCAACGCGCGGCCTTCATCCATCTGATTGCCGTTGCGCAGCTGCACGGCCCGCGCCACCAGTGTGTCCAGCTCCTGGAGCAAGGTGCGAAAGCGCTCGCCGCGTCCCTTCTCGGTGGAGATTCGCTGCAAGGCAGTGGTCAGCGCCTCCAGGCTGCGTCGTCGAGCGTCGAAGTCGTCGTTGTGCTTTGTCTTCAGCGACTCCGGCGTGCCTGCCAACCGAACCGCATCGAACATCGTCCTGGATGCCTCACCGAGCAGCTCGCGCGCCGCGGCGGCGTCTCCCCGTTGCCGAGCGGCGTCGGCCCGCTCCAGCAGGGCCCGGGCCTGCTGACGACGCGCGCGTGCCTCGGCACTGTCGCTGTCCTGCACGCGTTGTGCCCCCGATGAGGTCTCGATGAGCCGCTGCACGTTCGCGAATCGATTCTCAAGGTCCTGGTCGGTGCTCGCGTATGCGCTCATCACCAGCAGCAGGGTCGATGTCACCGCGGCCAACCACGAAAGGCGGCGGTCTCTGCGGGCATGACGGGAATGGATGGCATGTATCATGCGAGTCATGGGTTCGTCTCGTTGTCTATTGACCGACATAGATCCCGGTCTTGCGTAGCGCGCGGCTCAGGTGCTGATTGGCACCCTCGGCGCTGCGGATCGCCGCGCCCAGGTCACCGGCGGCGCGCTGTTCGATGCATATCTCCTCGAGTCGTCGGGCATTCTCGACATCGGCATCTATCTCCTGACGACGGCTGGCGGACGGCGCACGCTCCTCGACCATCAGCTGGACCAGCAGATGGTTGCTGCGTAGACGCTGAAGCTCGTAGTCGAGCTCGGCCTGAGGCGTTTCGAAGACCAGTCGATGGGACACCGTCTCGTGCGCACGCAGGCGGGCGAGCGCTTCGACCAGCGGCTGATAGATCTCCGCGAGGATTCGCGTGGCGGCTACCGGATCGTCCTGCGCGGCCCGTGCGGCGGCCCGGTCCAGCGCCTGTTGCAGGACCTGCGGCTCGAGAATCGCGGCGGCCTGTCGCTCGAGGATGGCAGTCGGGTCCGGGGGCTCGCTCGTCGTGAGCGTCGCCGCCGGCTGCTCGCCGTGCGGCGGTCTTGCCGCCAGGGTCAGCTGGTACGAGTGCACCAGACCGTCGAGGGTTGCGCGTAGCGACTCGTAGCGTTGCCGTTCGGCCTGCGCCGAAGGCCGCGCGAGGTGGCGGGAAACCTCACCGATCAGGCGCAGCGCCTCGCCCAACGAGGCATTGGCCTGTTGCGGGTCGGATTGCTCCGCCGGATGCCGCACCGAGTCGATCAGGCGTTGTGCGATGTCGAGGGTGGCACGCGCCTCGTCACCGAGCTCGTGTCGCGCCCGCGCACGCTGCAGCAAGGTGTCCAGCAGCCGTACCTTCTGCTCGATCAAGCGGGTTCGGCCGGCGGCCGCCGTGTCATCACCGGCGGTGGGACTCGGCGCAGCCTGGGCGGCTGTCTCCGGTGCAGCGGTGTTGCTGCCCCCGCCGGCGGGGAGGGTGCCGGGATCGGCTGCCGGCACCCGCATGGGCAACACCGCGAAGGCCAGTACGGGCGCCAAGCGCGCGGCCCGGTACAGCCACCGGCGCAACGCGCGGCGCCGCCGTCGAGACCGCGCCGCCATCTCAGTTGCCGCCCGATTTCTTGGCCGAGTGACAGCGTCTGCATTCGGAGACCGGGAACGCCACCTTGCCGTGGCAGACGCCGCACTGCTTGCCGAGCAAAATGCCCGCCATGCTCATCGCGTTGGCACCTTTTTGTGGGACGAAGATGGCCGGGTGGCAGTTCGAGCAATCGAGCCACTCGGTGTGTTGCTTGTGCGGATACACGACGTCCGGCATCGATCCCTTCACCTCACGAACGATGTTGAGGTCCATGATCACCGGCGCGGCATTCGGGTCCTGCCTGTCGAAGCGCGGCGCGATCGCGCCCTTGTCCAGAGACTGTACCCAGTCGACACGATTGCCCGAGGTGCTCTTGGGTAGACCGGCGAAGGCGTCACGCGGTGCCTGAAGGGTCCGTGTGCCTTCACTGTCGGGATCGTGGATGCCATCCTGGGTCGGCGGCAGGTTGCGCTTGGACGGTGGCTTCATCAGACGGTTGAAGGAGTTGACGCCGCGCGTCTGTGCCACCGGCCGGGCCGTCGGCCTGGGCGGTGGCGACGCTTCCGCGGCGGTGTCGGCGGCGCGGGTCTCGGCCGCGGGTGGGCGTTGCTCGCCCGGTGCAACCCGAGACAGCATGTAGTCGAGTGCCGCGGCAACCTGTGCATCGGTGAGGGTCGGGTTGCCGCCGCGTGGTGGCATCTGATTGAAGCCCTTGATGGCGTGGTCGAGCAACACACCACGGCCGCGCTGCATGCGTTCGTTCCACATGTCGGGGCTGTCGACGCGGGGTGCGCCGAGCAGGCCTGTGTCATGACACGCTGCGCAGCGTATCGAGTACAGGGTCTTGCCGTCCTGCTCGGCCTGGGCGGTGCACTCGGCGGCGACAGAGCAAAGCGCGACGGTCGCGAGGATCAAGGTCAGGATGGGGCCCGGCATCCGCGAATCGCGGGTCTGTAGAGCGGCTTTGGCCATGGATGTTCGCCTCACTTCTTGGCCGGAGCGACCAGCTTCTGCAGCGTGCTTTCGTGTACCTGCGTCGGCGTGTTCGGTTTGCCCGAGTGACACAGATCGCAGTTCTCCACCGACCAGGCAATGTCGCCGTTAT
>JAGRHX010001148.1 GCA_020444775.1 Gammaproteobacteria bacterium | reverse complement strand
TAACGTTGAGCGTTGAGTGATGACCCTCGAACTGTTCCGAGACGACCACTACATCAAGGCTTGCGAGGCTGAGGTTATCGGGGGCGACGACCTTGGAATCTGCCTGAACCAGACCGTGTTCTACCCAACGGGTGGCGGCCAGCCGGGTGACCGGGGCTGGCTGGATCTCGAGGATGGTCGCTGCGTCGAGATCGTAGACACGACCAAGCAAGCCGACGGGCGCGTCTGTCACAAGCCGGCAACGCCAATCAAGTTGGCCAATGGGACGCACGTGCAGGCTCGCATCGACTGGGACCGCCGCTATCGACTCATGCGAGTGCACACCTTGTTGCACCTGTTATGTGCGGTCGTGCCCGAAGCGGTGACGGGAGGCGCTATCCGCGACGACGGCACCGGACGGCTTGATTTCGACATCCCGGAGCCGAATCTCGACAAGACGAAGATCACTGAGCAATTGAATCGACTCGTGGCCGGCGACCACCCGGTGAGCATTCGCTGGATCGAAGACGCTGAGTTGCAGAGCAATCCAGAGCTCGTGCGGACCATGTCCGTGGCACCACCGAGCGGTACGGGCCGTGTCCGTCTGCTCCACATCGAAGGCGTGGATCTACAGGCTTGCGGCGGCACACACGTATCGCGTACTGGTGAAATTGGCGAGGTCGAAGTCAAGAAAATCGAGAAGAAGGGGCGTCAGAACCGTCGAATCAACGTGGCGTTGATCTAGTGGATGTCTATGTGGTTGTTTCAGCTTGCCGCGGTTCCTGACTCCGGCAACCATTTGAGCAACACCTCCCTGGCGTGGTTGATCTTGAACGCCAGGTAATCGGACCCGCCCATGTCCGGATGTACGCGCTGCATGATCCGACGGTGTGCCCGCAACACCTCATCGCGGGATGCGTCGCGGCCGAGTCCGAGCAGCTTCAGCGCTTCCTCGACTTCGGTTTGGTCTGGCTTGCCCCGTGCATCTCCTCGGGCTTGGGTCCTGCGGCTACTCAAGAACTCGGCCAGCAAGCTGGCCGACCGGGGGTCTGAAGCGGTCCAGTCTGCCAAGAGGGCGTGTAGTTCGGGTCCGCTCATTTCCGAGAGCCGCCTCCCCGCGTGTACCCCTCGCAGGACTTCGCCGTCGAGCGTGCCATCCGAGAGAGTGAACATACATAGCGAGCGGCTCGCCTCTCGCTCCTTTCGAGCATCCCCAGACCCACCAGAGCCATCGCGAATCTCCTCGGCCATGCGCTTGATGTGTTTCAAGTTGCCGAGCAGCCTCAGCGCGCCGTGGGCTGCAGGCAACAGACCAGCAACGAAGGCAAGCAGCGGGTTGATGCCCCGGACCAGCAGTATCAGGAACAGCACGGCGCCGGCGACCATGGCCAAGCGCGCAAACAGCACCCGTTGCACCTCTGGAGACTGTCTTTTGGCCCACGCATACGCTGCAAAAAGGCCGACCAGGAGCGCGATAATCAAAAGTTGCGTCATTGCGAATCAGAACGAATCACGGTGATGCAAGAACCCGGTCATGCAAGAGCTGGGGCGCCCTGAGAACCAAGCCGACTCAACTGGGGCGACTCAACTGGATTGCCGCTGCGAGAGACTCATTTCGGGTTCGGACCCGATATGTTCTTCAGTATATCGTGTGCTACGCGATTTCACCGACGCGGAATACCCAAAGCTGCGTTGGTCTTGCACTATCGGCTGGTATGCCGGCCATCAAGAAAATCGTGGGATGGTCGTCAACCGAGCGTGACGGCGGACACAGTTGGCCAATGCCGATGGGCGTCGTCAACGTCGCGGCCGCGCTCCAGTCGGATGACCATGCGCGAGGGCAGAGTCCGCTACCGATGCCGCTACTGGGGAAGCGACGCCCTGACAGGCGCGCAAGCCCTGACGGTGCACAGCCTTGCTGTGGCCGGTACGGTGGCGGCGAGGTGTCTCGATGCCCTGAATCGGCGCCAGCGAGGGCGGTTGTCGATTTGCCTGCCCCGATGGGCGTTGCGGCCGTTTGATGGTGCGCCGGTCCTGGCAATGAACTTGCATGGTCGTGCTGGCGAGCTCTCAGGATGTGGGGCGCGCGTTGCCTTCACGCAAGGTGTCGAGCCGCTTTCGGCGCGAGTGGTGTTTGAGGGCCAGCCCGAATAGGTTTGGCAATAGGGGGATTTCCCCATGATCCGGGGCAAAACACCCGTCCGATGGGACTGTCTCCTCCTCAAAAAAGCCTATTCGGGAACTATGCTTAGATAGCGGACCTGTACTAGAATCTTGGAAGTTGCGTAAGTAACTGCCGACCCGCCAATGTCGCGTGGTGGTCTCCTGGGGGAGCGTCCACGGCGGGGGCCTCAGGGGTGGTTACGAGCAACAGAAAATTTTGTCTCTTATCGAAACGAAAAGCACAACTTGGAGCCAACGATGAATCATCTGCGTAAGCTCGCCGCCTGTGTGCTCATCCCGCTGGTGATGGCAGGATGCGCAACAACCGATGGTGGATACGATAAAAACACTTGGTGCGTGGTCGGTGGCGCAGTTGCAGGTGCCGCAGGGGGCGGACTTGCGTCAAGCGACGTCGGCGGAGCCGCGATTGGCGCTCTTGCGGGGGCTGTGCTGGGGCCGGTCATCTGCTCTGATGGCGTGATGCCCGCAAAGGATTCCGACGGCGATGGTGTGCCCGACGACATGGACGATTGTCCGGGAACGCCGCCTGGCGCGCCGGTTGACGATCGTGGCTGCCCGCTCGATTCTGACGGTGACGGTGTCCCTGACTACCGTGACCAGTGCCCGAACACTCCGGCTGGTGTCGAGGTCGACCAGTACACTGGATGTCCGAAGGACTCCGATGGCGACGGCGTGCCGGATTCTGCAGATCAGTGCCCGAACACTCCGCAAGGTCAGCGCGTCGGCGCCGACGGCTGCCCGGTTTGCGACCAGGAGCTGGCTATCGTGACCAACGTCAACTTCGCGTTCGACAGCTCTGCACTGTCGGCCGATGCCAAGTCGAAGCTGGCCCGCGTGACCGAGGTCCTGCGCACCAACCCGATGATCTCGGTGGTAGTGGAGGGGCATACCGATAGCATCGGTACCGAAGCCTACAACCAGGGTCTGTCTGAGCGTCGTGCCAATGCAGTTGCGGCATACCTGGCGAGCGAAGGTATCGACTCCGGTCGTTTGAGCACGGTTGGCAAGGGTGAAGGTACGCCGCTGGTCTCGAACAAGACCTCGTCGGGTCGTGCGGTGAACCGCCGCGTCGAGTTCCGCGTGGCCTGCCCCGCGAACTGATAGACCGAGCCTAGCCGAGTTCCTTCTCGGTCGAAGCAAAGCCCGCGCGTGTTAGCCCACGCGCGGGCTTTTTCTTTGTGAGTCTTGGTGGTTTCGACTTCTCGCGATATTCGCTATTCGCTGCATCGATTGGATGTCGCGAGAACGGGGCAAACGGGTCGAGGAATGTGCGGCCGGGTCAGGCCCTGATCATCTTCCAGGCGCAGGCGCACTTGGAAGACCCGGCTCACCTGATTCACTCGCGGGAGAAGCGGGTCGTGTGCGCCGTGACGGTTCTCGTTTGCCCGGTTTCCCAGACCGACTTGAATCGCGCCTCACGCTCCATCTCCATAGCCCGTCCCAGGGGCTTGCCAGTCAGTCCGGCCTGCAGGAATGGTTCGCTCCGTACCGTGATCCCCGCGTCGTGCGCACGCAAGAATCTGGCCGCGGTGTTTGCTCGCATGTGGTCCTCGTGGCGACAGACCAGATGCAATAGCATTCGAAGGCGATCGCGTCTACGCCAGCCATCCAACCGCTGGCACAACTCGAGTGCCCGGTCGGCATGCTCTAGTGAGCCCAGCTCGTCCAGAAGCGCGATATACGTGTTCAAGGTCTCCCGACCTTCGCGTGGAATGGGCCAGCGCTGCAGCATGACGGTGACGAGTCGTCCCAGCTCCAACTTTTGACGAGCAAAGCTACTGGCCAGCAGATCCAGGAGTGGATCGTGCCCCAAATGCTCTTGCTGGTCCGCATCGGGCGCCGGAATCGGGAATCTAGCCTTTGCCCAATCCACGCCGGGCAAGAGCACGTGCAACGCGCCGAGGGCGCCTAGCAGTTCGAAATATCGGGACGGGCTTGGAGAACGCAACACCTTGATACACTCACGCCAGGCCCTGTCGCCACTGAGCTCTGCGAATTCCGGAAGTCCGACCATGTAGCGGGCTAGGTCCATGGTGGACGTCGCCACCTCGAAGTTCAGGTGCGCCAGGATGGCCGCGAATCGCGCGAGCCGCAGTACGCGGAGCGGATCCTCGGCAAATGCGGGCGTGATGTGGCGCAGCTGTCGATGATGTAGGTCCTCCAGACCATCGTAGGGATCTATCAGATCGCCGTTCTCGGCCCTGGCGATGGCGTTAATGCGTAGATCCCGCCGTGCGAGATCTTCCAACAGCGTCACATCGGGTCCCGAGTCGACCAGGAAGCCCTTGTGGCCGCTGCCGATCTTGGTCTCACGTCGTGCCAGTGCGTATTCATCACCACTGTCTGGATGCACAAACACCGGGAATCGAGAATCGATCTGGACGAAACCCTGCTCGAGCAGGGCCTCCGGTGTTCCGCCTACTACGACCCAGTCGCGCTCCACCGGCTCGATTCCGAGCAACTCATCACGCACGGCGCCACCGACAAGGAAGATCTGCATAGGACGAACTCGAGGCCGGATGGATGGGGCCGTGCTGCGTCTCCTGCCTCGGCAGGACCTGTTTGCAAAATCTGGCCGACTCGGCCCGACCGTACAATCACCCAGAGTCTAACCCCTGGCCAACTCCACCAAGGTTCCGTGTGTCGAGAGGTCGACAAGTGTCAGAGACCGGGCTTCGCGTATCCACAACAGATGTATGCGAGAAACGTTGGTGAGCAGACTGTCGACGCGAAGCCCGCAGTCGGGGGCGCGCCCTATGAGGCCACGTGCTGCAGTCGACGTATTTGCGCCTGCGTCCTTGGATATGAGTTTAAGACCCGTGTCGACGACCAGCTCAAATGGATGCTCGGCAAACCAGACGTCGAGTGATGTGCGCGACTGCAGGGAAATCCGCCAGGGCTCACCTCGCTTCAATTGGATGCGCTCGACGTTGCTGGGCGCTCCGTTCGTCAATGGCCACATGCTGTCGATGCTGGTCATGGCATGGTTGTCCTCGCCGGTCGTTGGCGGTCGTGAGCCGTTCGCATGGCTGTGAAGGGCCTGGATGACCTTGGATCGGGCCGCGAGGAACTGGCTGTACTTGGCCAGCGCCAGTTGCTTGTAGGGTTCGAACAGCGGTGGCAGTTCGGCAATCGCCGTCAGTATCTGTTGCCACTGGTGCTCGCCCGGGAACGGGTAGCCAGCATTCTCGTTCAACCAGTGGCCGACTGAGTCTTCCGTCGACTCGCTCAGGTAGCTCTCGGCGAGTACCCGAAGCATTCGCCGCTCTTCCACTCGTGAATCCCGCCCCAGCAACGTGAGCTCGTAGCCGCCGAGCCCGGCATACGCATCCAGGCTTTCCGTCGGCACCGATGTTCTCGGTGTGAGTATGAAGTCGAGATCGGCTGGCTGTCGTAAACGGATGCCCTGTTCGCCGACCTGGACCACGGTTGCCGGTAGCCGGCGGGAGCGTCTCATCGCCGCAATCCGTGTGGTCGCGCATGGAGCCAACGCTGGCGGATGGGTTTGGGCAATGTCGGGTACTCGCGGCTCGGGTCCGTCGACGATCATGCCACTGCATGGCCCATTTCTGCAGCGCCCCGACGTAGCGATGGCCGGGCCTCGAACCGGTTCTCACCGACGCAGGATCGCCAGGTTCAGGCAGGCATGCCGCGGTCAGGTGCTGGGATGCCGTCCATGGACACCGCCGGCCGACCGACGCATAGACCACTTCACTGTCATCGCCAGGTTTCGTATCGTTGCGAGTACGCCGGCCCTACAGAACATTGGGGGCCTTCATCTCAGTAAGGAGCTGACCGGAATCGTGGTCATGAGCTTTCAGCGGTTGTGGGTGCACGTGGGTGCGATGGTGATGTTGCTCGTGCCCTTCATGGCCGAGGCGCGCTCAACCCTCGCTGTCCAGGCGCGCCTGCCGGACGGCACCGTGCTCGAGCGGATAAGCGATGGTGCTGCCCTGCCATCGGGCACCGGGCTGCGCTTCGAACTGCAGGCTGCCCCGGGTAGGTATCCCCACCTCATTGCAATCGGCAGTAGTGGCGCGGTGCAACTCGTCCATCCTCTGACCATTGAGGATCGCCCCACGCTCGATTCCGCGGCCGACACGATCTGGATTCCTCGCGATAGCTCCGTTTTTCTACCTTTGGACAAGGAGGCCGGCCGCGAGTTGTTGCTGGTCGTGACCAGCGCACACCCCATAGCCGACCTCGAGCCTCTCTTGCGGGACGTGCGTCGGGTCAGGTGGTCTGACACTGAATTGGGCGCGGCCCTGAGGCATCATGGTCATGAGATCGAGGTGTTTCGAATCGACCATCTGGGTACCGAAGCATCGGGGGAGGGCACGCGCCCAGTGCTGGCCCCCCTGGACCTGGGGGACTACCGTGAGCGCGGTGTGCTGTCGGGAGCGGGCAGTCGTATTCCCAGGGTCGAGTTGCGAAAACCCTAGCTTAGACGCTGGCTTGTACGCATGAAGTGAGTATCTGAAGCCGAAGCAAATCGCTCTGTGCCCACGCGGAGCCCAGTCTCATGACGAGGTCGTAACGTGGCCGAAATCCGAATCATCAAGAAGTACCCCAACCGGCGTCTGTACGACACGGAGGTGAGCAGCTACATCACGCTTGATGATGTAAGAAAGCTGGTCATGGAGCAGGTCGAGTTCTGCGTCATCGACGCACGCAGCAAAGAGGACATTACCCGGAGCATCTTGTTGCAGATCATTCTCGAGCAGGAGGAGGGTGGAGAGCCGATTTTCACGCAGGAAGTGTTGTCGCAGCTGATTCGTTTCTATGGAGACACGCTGCAGGGGTCATTGGCGAGCTTTCTGGAGCAGAGCTGCAATTTTTTCGTGCAGCAACAGAACAAGATGCGAGACCAGGTGGAGAGCATGATGACCGGCGACCCGCTGGTCTTCATGCGTGAAGCAACGGAGAAGAACGTGGCCCTGTGGCAGGAAATGCAGCAAAGCTTCCTGCGTGCGGCAACCGGCGCAACACGGCCCACCCAGAAAGACGAGGATTGAGCGTTTCGGGCCATCGTGGCCGTGCCGCGGTCCTACGACAGCAACGCCGGCGCGCCGGCGTTGC
>JAGRHX010001147.1 GCA_020444775.1 Gammaproteobacteria bacterium | reverse complement strand
GAAGAACACAACCGCCTCGAGACCGACCGCATCTCCGATTTCCTGTTCGTCACTGAACCATCCGGGGTGAGTAATCTCGAGCGAGAATCGGTCCCGGGCAAGGTCTACTTCGTCGGCAATGTCATGATCGACAATCTGGTCGCGAACCTGGGTCGCGCCGACTCGTCGACCGTGCTCGACGAGCTCCATCTGACGCCGGGCAGCTACTTCACCGGCACCTTTCACCGGCCAAGCAACGTCGACGCGCTCGACAATCTGCGTCATCTACTGACGATCATGCGCACCGTCTGCCGGCATGCGCCATACGTGCTGCCGATGCATCCGCGAACGCGTCACTCCTTCGAACGCAACGGCCTGCTCGAGGAGCTGAATCGGATAGAAGGGCTGATCCTGGTCGAGCCGCTGGGCTATCTGGATTTCCTCCAGCTGATGCGCAACGCCAGGGGCCTGGTCACTGATTCGGGCGGCATCCAGGAGGAGACGACCTATCTGGGGATCCCCTGCTTGACCATGCGCCGCAACACCGAGCGGCCGGTCACCATCGACGTCGGCACCAACACCCTGCTCGGCGACGACATCAGCGGCCTGGAGCGCGAAATCGACAACATCATGCACGGTCGCTACAAGAGCGGCCGCCGACCGGACCTTTGGGACGGCCACGCAGCGACCCGGATCGTCGACATCCTGGTGCGCGCGCTGGAGCGTCGCCCAGGAACCCACGCCGGCCACGGCGCGCGTCGCGCGACCGCCTGAGCAAGCTCAACGCGCCGCCCCGGTCATGCCAATGGTCATACCAATGGCCGGGGCCGCACCCAATCCATTCAAGCCATCTGGCTCAGTCCCGCCCGTCATCGTCATGCATGCAGCCAATGCCAGTGTCAGCGAATCGATCAGCGAACCGGACAGCGACCCTACCGATGCAGCCCGCACTACAGCCACACCCGACACCTGTCACCAACCGCTGAGCATTGCCGAAGCCGAGCTGGACGGTGGCGATCGTGTCGCCTGGGACGACTTCGTCGCCAGCCATCCGCAGGCCAGTCTGTACCACGGCAGCGCCTGGCATGACGTGATCTGCCGTTCCTTCGGACACCGCGGCTACGCACTGTGGGCCACACGTGGACAACGTTGCGTGGGTGTGCTGCCGCTGGTCCGACTGCGTAGCCGTCTGTTCGGCGACTACATGGTATCGATTCCGTTCGTCAACTACGGCGGTGCCCTTGGCGAGGACGCGGCCATAGAGCAGGCATTGATGCATGTCGCCGCGAAACGCGCCCGGTCTCTTGGGGTGGGACACATCGAGTTCCGCGACCATCGCTCCCGCGACACCGAGCTCGCGGTGCGCACCGACAAGGTCGTGATGGAGCTGCCGCTGGACGCCGATCCGGAGGTCATGCGCAAACGCTTCGGCGCGAAGCTGAGATCGCAGATCAAGCGGCCGCTACGCGAGGGCGCGGTTGCCCGGATAGGGCACATCGAGCTTTTGGACGATTTCTATCAGGTATTCAGTCGCAACATGCGCGACCTCGGCACGCCGGTCTACGCCCGCAGTTTCTTCGCCACCGTGCTGGAGCGCATGGCCGACAAGGCCAGTGTGGTGCTGATCCATCTGGGTGGTCGACCCGCCGCTGCCGGCCTGCTGCTGACCCATGCGGGACGCACCGAGATCCCGTGGGCCTCGTCACTACGTGAGTTCAATCGCGAAAGCGTCAACATGCTGCTGTACGACACCTGCATCGCACACGCTTGTGAACGCGGCAGCACGATATTCGATTTCGGCCGGTCTTCCATCGACAGCGGTACCTACCGCTTCAAGAAACAATGGGGTGCCGAGCCGCTGCAGCTGCACTGGCATTACTGGCTCGCCGATGGCCAGTCGATGCCGGGACTGACTCCGGACAATCCGAAGTTCCGTCTGGCCATCGCCGTCTGGCAGCGATTGCCGGTAAGCCTCACCAATTTGATTGGACCGGCGATCGTTCGCAACCTACCGTGAAGACGGAGTCCCTGAAAGCCATGCCAGGTGCCGACCGCGGCGCGGCCACGCCGGGACCGGATGTCAGCCGATGTGCCGCAGCTCCGAGAGCGTGCCCGACAAGCCTGTGCTGGCGCTGGTCTGCCCCCTCGGCTCCAGGAACACCTCGTCCATACGGCCAAAGCTGAAGTCCGTCAGCAGACGGTTCAGTCGAAATTCCATCCGATCGAGGTTGGTATAGTGTCGAAACCTCGATCGCCAGGGCGCACCGGTTTGACGTGGCTGTTCGGGATCCACCTCCCAGGGGTGGAAGTAGAACACACAGGCCTGCTGCTCCCGACAGTTGACCCGACGCAGCGCCCAACGGCTGAAGGTGTAGGGCAGCAGACGGAAGTAGCCACCCCCGGAACACGGCAGATTTCGCCCACCCAGCCGGACGGTCGTGGCCGGGATCTCCAAGATTCCTTGGCCATCGTGGTGGCGGAAAGCGAAGCGTGGCGCGTCCGGCATGCCATATAGATCGTGATGGACCGGAAAGATGCTGGAGCTGTACTCGTAGCCAATCTCC
>JAGRHX010001146.1 GCA_020444775.1 Gammaproteobacteria bacterium | reverse complement strand
ACGTCGGGCCACGCCGGCGCAGGCAATGGTCGAGTTGACGTCGCCGACGACCAGCAGCAGGTCCGGTCGCATCTGTTCGAGCACCGGCTCGAAGACCGTGGCGATCTTTGCGATCTGTGCCTCGCGGCTACCTGAGCCAACCCCCAGATTGACGTCCGGCCGGGGAATGTCCAGCTCGTCGAAGAAAACCTTGGACAGCTTGTCGTCATAGTGCTGGCCGGTGTGGACAATCTGCGCGCTGACTTCCGGTCGCGCGCGCATCACGTGGACCAGCGGCGCGATCTTCATGAAGTTCGGGCGGGCGCCAACGATGTTCATGATCGAAAACATCGACTTCATTCCTCGAGTATCGGTCATCTCTGGCGAATCCTTGGGGCATCCTGGGGGCATCTTTCGGCCATCGACGGGCGGACGATGGGTGTTGACGGGTGCCCCGTGGCTTGCGACCCGATCGGAGCCGCGAGTGTCACATGCGATTTGCGGGAAACGAAACCTCGACGATCGTGGTTCGTGACACAGGTCCTGTTTCTCCTGCAGCGTGTTGCTGGCCTTGATAGCGGCCCGGGTCGCGGATCCTGACCGTTGACCTGAGCTGGCGGTGGTCGCGAGGCTGCGAAATGCGATCGTGTCCGCACGTTCTTGGACCACTTTCGTTCATCGATTGCTGCTCACCACGTCGAGTGCTATAACGCCGGCCAGTCAGGGGTTTGCGGCGGCGCAGGATACATCCGGTCGCGCACGTCCCACCGGCCGGCGCCGGCACGAGCAGGCGCCGCCGGTCAAACCGTACACGTTTCGACAGGAAGATACCGTTATGGTCAGCACCGCCGCAGTGGGATCGCAGAGCACCAGCTCGAATGCCGGATTCCCTGCCATCGCGAACGAGCTGTTGCGTAAGCTCCGGGACTGCAATGCGACCATCGCCGTGGTCGGCATGGGCTATGTCGGCCTGCCATTGGCCCGCGCATTGAACAGCGCTGGCTTCGAGGTCCTGGGCTTCGATGTCGATCCGCACAAGATCGAGATGCTCAATCGTGGCGAGAACTATCTGAAGCACCTGGGTGACGATCTGACCCATGCATTGGTTCGCAGCGGCCGTTTCCAGGCCACCGCGGACGGCGCACGGCTGGGTGAAGCGGATGCGATCCTGTTGTGCGTGCCGACGCCGCTGGGGCGGCATCACGAGCCCGATCTGAGCTTCGTGCTGAACAGCACCGAGCTGGTTGCCAGCACCCTGCGCAGGGGGCAGCTGGTGGTGCTCGAATCCACCACCTTCCCCGGTACAACGCGCGACGAAATGCTGCCGATACTCGAGCGTGGCGGCCTGAAGGCGGGCGAGGATTTCTTCGTCGCCTACAGTCCCGAGCGTGAGGATCCCGGTCGTCGCGATGCCTCCACCGAGACCATCCCCAAGCTGGTGGGCGGTGTGGACCCTGTCAGCACACGGCTGGCCGTGACCCTGTACAGCAAGGCCATCAAGCAGGTTCACGAGGTACGCTCGGCCGAGGTCGCGGAGGCCGCGAAGCTGTTGGAGAACATCTACCGGGCGGTCAACATCGCGCTCGTCAACGAGCTCAAGACCGTGCTCATGGAGATGGACATCGATGTCTGGGAAGTGATCTCCGCGGCCGCCACCAAGCCATTCGGCTTTCAGGCCTTCTATCCCGGCCCGGGGCTGGGTGGCCACTGCATCCCGATCGATC
>JAGRHX010001145.1 GCA_020444775.1 Gammaproteobacteria bacterium | reverse complement strand
GGCCAACATTCTTAACATGCTGATTTATAAATAAAAAAAACTTGATCTGCTCGGTCGAACAGGTGACCAGTGACCAGGACTGTAAGAATTTCCGACAGCCACCTTGGCGATTGACAGACGCTGCTATGGGTGGGTTGCCGCGCCACGCCTCCGTATGTCCCGAGACCTTCCAGCAAACACCAAGATTCCCAAGATCGTGCCGCTGGTCGCGGGCGTGGGCGCCACCTGCCCTAGCATGTGGCGCGATCCGGACCTCCTCAGCCTCGGTCGCGGAGCACCCCGTAGTACCCACGTCCTGTAAAGAAGTTCGACAACATACACGGTGTCAGTACCGGAACTGAACACGTGTGGCGCGCAATCTGCTGAGTCCAAGGCTTCCGCTCGTGCGCCGGGCCCGATGCGCGTGAGGAGCGGATTGATGATTGCGCCGGTACTGGTGGGTCGTGAGAAGGCGCTCTCGCGGCGGTTGGGGTCTCATCCGGCAACCATCGTTCCAGCCGGTCACAAGTCGAACGGCCACGGAGATAGCGAAGCGGTCGTAGATCCCAGCGTAGGGGACCCTTGGGGACTGAGAGCGCATTCAGCTCGTAGCGAATAGTGAGCACTGAGCAGGCCTTCGAAAGGGCGATGTAGGGGCCGACCCGACTGAGACTCGGGGACGCGCGCGCTGGGGAAGGGGAACGACGAGCGAATCCCAAGGGCCTGCCGGGTTAGTTGCGGCGGCAGGCATCCAAGAGTGACCGTGAAGCAACACGGGAAGCTCCGGCGCCCTTGCGGCAGGGAGTTCGCGCAAAACCGGCAACCCGCGAGGGCGTGGCCCGGATCCGCTGAGGTAGCACATGGGGGCGCAACGTGCGCTGGACGCTGCCTCGGTCGGAAGTTGTGTCGGTTCCATTGCCACTCGGGCGAGGAGCTTCTGAACGACCAGAGCAAAGTGTCACGCGGTCCGCCAACTCAAAGCCTGGGAACTCAAGGTCGCAACGGAAATCCGCGCTGTCCGTGCTCATTCTGTCGCGAAGACCGCAATTCGCACGAATAGAGGGCAATGTAGGCGACAAAACAGATGAGACGGACCCTTGTGGGCAGCTCAGTTGGGCATAACGGAAAAGCGGATCCGCCGATTGGAGAAATCCAGCTCGCCCGACTGGGATCGAGCTTCGAGGAATTCCCGTGCCGCTTCCTCGTCGACCTTGGCGCTCGCCGCAATCGCTGCCGGACCTCCATTGAAGACCCAACGACCTTCGCCTCGGCGATCTGGTGTGCTGTGGCGTCGCGCCCGCCCCAGCGCGAACTCCAGCCGCTGCTCGTCGGACGAGAAAGCGTGCACCATGAACAGCTCATCCATCTGTCGCAGGCGCCCGGCGAGCAGCCGCAGGAGCCCCATCGCAATGTCGGGCTTTTCAGAGATCTGGCGGGAGAAGGACTCCCGATCCAGGCTCACAAGCTCAGTGTCAGCCTCGGCGATCGCGCTGGCAGATCGCGGCTTGTTGTCCAGCAGGGCGAGTTCGCCGAACATGTCACCACGTTGTAGGTGCGTGAGCGTCATTTCGCTGCCGGTCGGTGTGGCACAACGAATCGATATGCCACCGGATTCGACAACGAAGGCATGCCGACCTCGTTCCCCCTGGCTGAAGACACGCTCACCGGCGGAGACGAACACTCGCTCGAAGCTATCCTCGAAGCCGTGTAACGGGGTCTCGGAGGTTCCAGCAAACGCCCACTCTAGAAAGGTCTCGGTAGTGGTCGCGAGCGGCACCACGTGGTTGCCGATCTGTTCGACCCAATACGGCTCGGCCAACGCTTCGAAACCAAAGCGGCGATACATACTGGCGGTGGAATGGTTGACGGCGACCAGGATATGGGTGACACCCACGCGTCGGCACACGGCCGCGGCCATTTTACACATGGCCCGTATCACGAAACGCTTGCGCCGCCAGGGGCCCCGCACGGCAAGCATGCCAGCACTGCCAAAGAAAGGGCGCACACCATCGACTTCGACAGCTAGGCGGCGAAATGCGCCGAAGTCGTACAGGCGATCGACTGGCATACCTTGCGTGGTCTCGGCCAGCAGGCGCATGGTGGCGATGGGCTCGTCACCGTCATAAGCGATTACGTTGCGCGTGGTAGGCGCCGCATCGAAGCGGTCGACGATGCGACGCTCGGGAAGTGGCGTACCACCATACTTGCCGTCCTCGACCACGAAAACCTCGTGCCGCACCCACAATGCGTCGTCGACTTCCTGGTCGGTCGTTGCGATCTTTACTCTGATAGCCACGCGCGGTTACCTGATTCTGGGACGAGCTCAGCGGCGCCCGGCAGTCCACCAATGGGCATGCGTCCGACGCTATGTGGGCAATGGCTTCGCGTCGTGCGGGGTTGACATGAGTTGGTAGAGCTACGTCCGACTACTGAACTGGGAGCAGATCCGGACCGGATTTACCTGTATGCGGACTGTGTCAAATCCTGGGAACGGTGTCACCTGACTTTTAAATCTTCCCGGACACGCAAGCAGCTCACTGCAAAGCAAGCGGTCTATCCGCCCCGCGGTAGGCGGCTGGTATGGACTTTGGCAGGGCAGTCTGCGCTTTCGGCCAGGCCGCGTCGCGCCGCTCGACGTGGTCGGCAGACACGTTCCCCGGCAGTAGCGCTTGTCGTTGTCGGGGCTGGACGCTTTGGGCGGGTCAGTGAACAGGTCATGCTCTGGTAGCGCGGCGGGCTGAACCGCCCCGGGGTTCCCGGAGCGGTTCAGCCGCACACGCCGAGCAGTCGGGAGCATCTCGGGCGCTGGGTAGACTTGTGGGCCCGGTCCAGCGCGCTCGGGCACAGGCGCTTTGGCTCGGGTATGTTCCGCTATCGAAGCGTCAAGCAGGCCCGGGCTAGGTACCGGCGATGGAGCCTGTCGATGAGGAGGATCTAGGTGTCGGTGCCCGCGGGCCAGTTTTCTTCAGCCTCTGTCCACTGTCAGGTTGACACATAGGGGCCCCGAAACCCGGTCCAAGGCCGCGCTCATGGGCGCGGCCCCAGATGTCAGTCGATGTGAGTCAGGCCTTCGTGACTCGGCGTCAAGGTCTCCAGACCCACGTCGTTGCCATCGGCCCCGAAAATTGGCCCGCTGATCTTGCTCGATCAGGCATTGAACAGCTCCCAGCGCGACGTTACCGGACCATCGCGTCGGGCCAGACCGATGGTCACCGTCGAACGCATGAGCGTGCCGGTCACCACCTCATGACGCCAGGTCCAGAGCGTAAGGTCCGTGCTGAGCCCACGCTTCAGAGTGACATCGGGATAGCGGGTCAGTCCAGGCAGCTTGCGAATCAGCTCGGAGTCTCCACCTTCACGGAACTCGATCACCTTGGCCTATGAGCCCAAGCCGCTCACCTCGGTGAAACTTCCGACCACGACTTCGTCACGTTCGACCACGTCGGCGCGGTGGCGACCATCTGCCGTGCCCACGCCAACCTCAACCCGCGTGCGCAGATGGGTGCGCGGACCATGAGCATGGACGACTATCTGGCCTCGCCCTGGATCGCCGATCCGTTTCGGGTCTTCGACTGCTGCCTGATGAGCGATGGAGCCTGCGCGGTGCTCGTCACCGACGCGGAGCGGGCCAGGGATCTCAGACATCGTCCGGTCTATCTGATGGCCGGGGGCATCGGCACCGGTCCGGCCAACCGTGGCGGCATGTGGGGTAACTTCTGGCACGATCACACCGAGTGCTACGCCCGCTACATGGCCGAGCGACTCTATGCCGATGCCGGGGTCGGCCCGGAGGACATCAATCTGGCCCAGCTCTACGATTGCTTCACCTATTCCGTGATTGTCCAGCTCGAGGACTTCGGCTTTTGCGCGAAGGGTGAGGGCGGGCCGTTCTGCGCCGAAGGGCGCATCGCCATCGGCCGTGAGCTGCCGGTCAATACCAACGGCGGCTTGCTCTCGGAGGCCTACATCCACGGCTTGAACGGCGTGTTCGAGCTGGTCGAGCAGCTACGCGGCGATGCCGGCGCACGCCAGGTGAAGAACGCGGAGATCGGCCTCGCCACGGCCGGTGGCGCGTCGCCGAACGGCAGCGCCGTGATCCTTCGACAGTGACGCGTACAGACCCGGTGTGTAGTGTGAACCCGACATGACCCCATTGCCCGACGGCTTGCTGCCGCGACCCACACCGCTCACCCAGCCGTTCTGGGAGGGCTGTCTGGCCGGTGAGCTGCGCTTGCAGAGCTGCGACAGCTGCGGCCACTATCGATTCTTCCCGAGCGAGGCCTGTCCGCACTGCGGCACCGCCGAGCACACCTGGCGTGCGGTTTCGCCACGCGGCCGGATCTACAGCTGGATCGTCATCCACCGCGCCCCGGATCCGGCGTGGGCCGATGAGGTGCCTTACACGGTGGTGGTTGTGCGCCTGGAGGTACCTGGCGATCCGCTGCTCACCGGCGTGCTGGTCGATTGCCCGGCCGAGGAGATCGCCGCGGATCTGCCGGTGCGGGTGGAGTTCGAGCGGATGAACGAGGCGATCGCGTTGTTGCGCTGGCGGCCGGATGTGGGG
>JAGRHX010001144.1 GCA_020444775.1 Gammaproteobacteria bacterium | reverse complement strand
CTCGTGGCTCATGTTGGCGACGAATTCGGACTTGGCCATGCTCGCGGCGTGTGCGGCCTGCATGGCTTCGCGAAGCCGCTCCTCGGCGTGCTTTCGCTCGGTCACGTCGCGTGAGATCCCGACCAGGCCGACCACCCGGCCGTGCTTGTCTCGAATCGGCGCCTTGATCACATCGACCCAGTTCTGGCCGAGATTGGCCACGCGCTCGGTGCGTGACGGCTCGCCGCTGTGCATGACCCGCTGATCCTCGGCATGTACCAGCGCTGCCTGGTCCGCCGGACGCAGCTCGAACACCGTCTTGCCCAGCACCTCGCTGGCCGGGATACCGAAGGCCAGCTCCTCGCTGCGATTGATATCAATGTAGCGCCCCGTCTGGTCCTTCAACCAGACCCGATCCGGCATGCCGTCGAGCAACGCACGCATGCGCTGCTCCGACTCGCGCAGCGCCTGATCGTTGCGGCGGTGCTCGGTCATGTCGGTGATGACGCCGACCAGTATGCGTTGCCCGCCCGGGAGTCTGCAGCAGGCCTTGCGGGTCATTATCCAATGGGTTACGCCGTTGGCGTCGGTGAAGGATTCGTCGTTGACGTTGGGACCATCCGACGCGAATACCTCTTCGTCCTTGGCGCGGAAGACATCGGCCTCCTCTTTCGGGAAGAAGTCATGGTCGGTCTTGCCGAGCAATCGCTCCCGCGGCTGTCCCATGAATCGGCACATCGCATCGTTGAGGACGATCCAACGGTGCGCCTCGTCTTTTACGAAGATCGGGCCGGGCACGGCGTTGATTACCGCGCTCAGGAATCCGGGTGCGTGCACGATATCCTGACCAGGCATCGGCGCGGCCAGGACCTCTTCGAACGGCGTCTTCGGGCCCGTCCCGTCGCTCGGCATCACCCGGGTCGCGGACTCGCCCCGGAAGGGTCGCTTGTAGACGACCCAACACGCCAGGGCCAGCGCCACCAGCAGCGTCATCGCGGCCGGCCCCACGGGCAACACGCGATAGGTCAGCGCTGTCAGTGCCGCCCCCGCCAGGAACGCAATCAGCAATGGCGGCGTGACGGTGGGAGGTGACTGCGAACTCGACGACGGCATGAACGGTGACTCGGGTGTTGGGAGGGCGCCTGCCCTCGGGTACCGCTGCCCCGGGGAAGAGAGACCGGCGCAGGGATACTCGGGCGCGAGCGCCCGGTCGACATGCTGGCCGGGCACCGATGGCCCGACAGCATCATGCATGTCGGAAGCATCAGCACCGTTCTTGAATGCCATCGACCCGACTTGTGGCGTGCTCGGTGCGAAGCAGATGCGACATGAACGATCAACGGCCGGTCCCGTGAGCACCCGCGGATCGCGCCACGGCGCCTTCCCGGCACGCCCCCACCCGATCGCTCAGGACTTATCGAGGCCGGGGGATCGCGCTAGCATGACCGGCGACGAGCCAACGCCGGTGATGACCTCGGCGACGCTGGATTCACAGGACACGGGCCGCGAGAGCGTTCCGGCGGCAGCGGCTTCGGCCCGGCTGGATTAGCCCAGCTGAATTTGCCC
>JAGRHX010001143.1 GCA_020444775.1 Gammaproteobacteria bacterium | reverse complement strand
ATCTGACGCCGGACCGACTCAACGGTGGCGCGTCGACCCAGCTCGACCAAGCGTGCGGCGTCGACGTGCTGGCCGTCGGCACGCGCCGCGTACAGGGCGACCAGCTCGGCCGGACGTGGCAGACTGCCGGTGTGCGTGGTGAGTATTCGGTCGGTGCTGCGTTGCATGATCATCGGGCCTCGGGTTGATGGCAGCCCCGGCACGGCTGCGCGCGGTCAACTGCTCGTGCTGAACGCTGTGGGTTGTGGACGAAGGGCACCGCTGCGCGGATGCGGTGTGCGTGGCGGTATCAGGCACACCAATGTGTCCCACAATCGTCTCGTTGTTGTCTCGATGCAGGTTGTCTCGGTGCACCCGATGCGGTCCTGTGCCGCGCCGGAAAGCCCCCTGGGCTGAATTCCCCCGGCTGAATTCCCCTGGCCGAATCCAGAAGGGCCGAATCCAGAAGGGATGCGTGCAAGGCTGCCAATGATACCCAATGCCCGGGCGCTCGGGTGCGCGCCACCGCCGCCTCCGGTCCGGGTCGGGATCGCGGCCACCAGCCGGGCTTCATGAGCCGGGTCGGCGTGGGCGGCCACACGTTCAACCCATACACTCAACCCCTCCATCCACCAGTTCATAGAGCCATACCATGTCAGACGTACGTGTCTTCGCCCCCGGCGGTTATCGCTTCATCAATGCCGTCTTCCAATACTCGGGCGGGGTCGCCGCCGAGCCGGGCTTCGAGATAGAGCGGGTCAGGCTGGCCGGCCCCGTGCCCCTGCAACAAGGCTACGCGCTTATCGAGTCCCACCTCGCCACGCTGGGCAGACCGAGCACCGCGTTCTGCGCCTGCGAGCTGCGCTCACCGGCACCGTTCAGCGAGCAGGGCTTCATCGACTTCAATCGCGAGTACGTGCAGACCCTCGCGCGCTGGGGCATCTACGCCGACGAGGTGAACCCGGTGGCCAGGACCAACGTCTGCCCGGCCCACCACGAGCCGGCACAACCGATGCTGTACGCGTTCTCCTACACGGTGCCCAGCGCCGCGAGCAAGGCCGCGCCCCGGCCCAGCTTCATCATTGCCGGCGGCGGAGAGGCTCGCGAGGTGCAAGGCAGCTTCCGCGAGCAGATCGTCCGCTATCAGGACCGCTCGGCGGATGGCATGCGCGAGAAGGTCCGCTACGTGATGGCGGAGATGACGCGGCGCCTCCAGGCGCTGGGCTTCGACTGGAGCGATGCCCTGAGCACCCAGGCATATACGGTCTACGACATAGGCGCCTGTCTGGAGGACGAGATTGTCCGCCCCGGGGCGGCCAACGGCGGACTCAGCTGGTTCTTCTGCCGGCCGCCGGTGGAAGGCCTGGACTTCGAGATGGACGTGCGCGCGCCGACGCGCGAGCTGGTCATCTGAGTCGCGCGCAACCACTGCCCGTCGCCGCGCGACTCGCGCTCAGATCACGCGACCGGCCGCCACCACCAGACGTGGACGGGTCACGGCCTCGATATCCTGCAAGGGATCACCGGACACCGCCAGCAGATCCGCGGCCTGCCCGGCCGCCAGCGTGCCGAGCTCCGTGCGTCCCAGCGCCTCGGCGGCGACGCTGGTGGCGGAACGCAGCACATCCACCGCCGGTATGGAGCAGCCACGCGCGGTCAAAACCAGGTCGGAAGGAAAATCGGAGAAGCTGCAGTAGGCCACACCTGCATCGTTGCCGGAGACCAGCTTGACGCCCTTCTCGTACAGATGCCGGACCAGATCGAGCCGCTGCTTGCGCACGTCCAGTGCGCGCCGCTGTTTTGGCGTCGGCTCGAAACCAGGCTCGTCGAGCAGCTTGCTCATGCCCCTGAAGACCGTAGGGCAGACGTGGATCTGATGGCGAACCAGCTCGTCGACGAGGTCTTCGTCCCAGCCGATGCCGGCCTCGGATTGGAATGAGCAGTGCTCGACCGTGGTCACACGGGCCGCGATCGAGTTGCGACAGCCATCCAGGGCGTGCGCGTGCGCCGCGCTGCGACGACCCGCCTTGCGCGCCTCCTCGGTGGCCGCGCACATCTGTTCCAAGGTGTACTGCGCCACCAGGGCATTGGATCCTGGCGTGGTGTTGCCACCGGTGGCGAACAGCTTGATGAAGTCCACCCCTTGCTTGACGTGGGCCCGAACCGCCTTGCGGATCTCGTCCTCGCTATCCGCCTCCGTCGCGCAGAACCAGCAGTGACCACCGGTGGTCGTGATCGCGCCTGACACCACCACGCGCGGGCCGATGAGCACACCCTGAGCTACCGCCTCCCGGGTCGGCAGGGCCAGCTCCGGCAGGGTCCCGCAGTCGCGGATGGTGGTCACGCCACTGGCCAGAGCCGCCTGCAGGTTCTGCACGATCCGTATCATCTTCAGCGCCACGCTGTCCTCGACCGCGTTCTCGTAGACACGGGCGTCACCGCTGAAGGACATGTGTGTGTGCATGTTGATGAGACCCGGCATCAAGGTCGTGTCGGGCCCGAGCTCGATGACCTCACGGTGGGCCTGGACCTGCTCCTGGCCGAGCTCGGACTGGCGCCCCAGAGCCACGATGCGCTCACCCTCGATGCTCACGAAGGCATCCTCATGCAGACGCTCATCGCGCCCGTCGAAGATGCGGGGTGATTTGATCAACAGATCGCTCAAGTCCGGTTCCTCCACTGGCTGGGTTCGTACTGGCTGGATTGGCACGGCCTGGGATGGATTCCGCCCGGCGCAGCGCGACGGGACTCGAGTCGCGATCCGCCAGCATGTCCACCATCCCCGGCCGGCACCGAGGGACCAGGTGGTAACGGATGCTCAGATGAGCTCATCGGCGCAGATGGATGATGCATTCATTTGAATTCGTCATGTGAATCCGTGCACGGGGTACCATTCAGGCAGCCTCATAGAGAAAATACGGCCAGACTGGTGACGCGTCACCCGGATCCGACCCCTCCGGCCCGTCCGCGCTCATTATCGCCGGGCGTGGCGCCTGCAGACATTCGCAACCGGCCCAGTCCAGATCCGGCATGGACCTGTCGCAAATCAGCACCCCGCCAGCAAGCAACAGCGGCCTGAGCAGCGGCGCGATCCTCGCCACCAGCAGGGCGTCGGCGCCCGGATCCTCGGTGCCGATGTCCGCGTGCACCAGCACCGCGCGGCGGCCATGCCGCTGCTGGAACTCGACCAGGGTCAGCTCCAGCTCACCCAGCCACAGGCGCTCGGCGGGCGGCCGCACGTCGTTCGGGCAATGCACACCGCGGTCGAAGACATGGATCTCACGATCGGGCAGCAAGCGCCGCAGTCGGTCATAGGTCCGCCCCTTTCCAAGGCCCAGTTCGAGGACCCAGCCCTGTCGGCCACGAATCCGCCGCGTCGCGAGGTCCAGCGCATGCCGCTGCGCGCAAAGACGCGCGATCATCCGACTCAGACGATCGAACTCGGCGAGCGTGGGCGCCGCGGAACTGACGAGATTCAAGGATGTGCTCTTCGCATTGCGGGTCCGCCACGCGGCGTCGGCCGGCTTGGTGCGGGTATCGGTGACATCCGGTCAAGCATGCCACAAGCCCGCGGCGCCGGGCAGTATCCGGCGCCGCGGGATCAGCCCTTGTTGCGCGGCGTCAGCGTCCGCAGCTGAAACTCAGTGGGCGAGCAGCCCGCTGGCCAACGCCACCAGATCGCGATCGCTGACCGCATGCTGAGTGTCCGCCAGGTCCTTGAAACGGCTGAACAGCTCGGTCAACGCATTGTCACCAGTGATTTCATAGCCCAGCTGGCGCAGCCGCTGACACAAGGCGTTGCGCCCTGAATGCTTGCCGAGCACCAGTCGCGAGCCATCACGGCCGACCGACTGTGGCGTCATGATCTCGTAGGTGCGCGCATCCTTGATGACGCCGTCTTGGTGGATACCGCTCTCGTGCGCGAAGGCATTGGCACCGACGATGGCCTTGTTGACAGCCACCGGCAGACCGGTCGCAGCCGATACCAGCGCGGACATGTCACACAAGCGCTCGGTCACGATATCGCAGTGATAGGGCAGGACGTCGACACGGGTTCGCAGCGCCATCACCAGCTCTTCCAGAGCCGCGTTGCCGGCCCGCTCGCCCAGACCGTTCACGGTGCATTCGATCTGACCCGCACCGCCTGCCAGCGCGGCCAGCGAGTTCGAGACCGCCAGCCCCAGGTCGTCATGGCAGTGCGCCGACAACACCACCTGCGGCGTATCGGCCAGGGCCCGACCCACGGCCCGGAACATCGCGACGATCTCCTCGGGCAGCGCGTAACCCACCGTGTCGGGTAGATTGATCGTGCTCGCGCCGGCTGCCACCGCGACCCTGGCGGCCTCGCACAGAAAAGCCGTCTCGCTACGCGTTGCGTCCTCCGCGGACCATTGCACGTCGTCCACCCATTGCCGCGCCAGGCTGACGCTGTCGTGGATCGCCTGCAGCACCGCCTGCGGCTCGCGGCGCAGCTTGTGCTGCATGTGCAACGGCGAGGTCGCGACGAACACGTGCACACGTGGAGCGACGCCACCTTCGATCGCCCGCACTGCGCGCTCAACGTCGTCGCGATTGGTCCGTGCCAGTGCCGCCACACGGCACTCGGTGAGCATGCCGGCAATCGCCCGCACGGCGGCGAAATCAGCCGCCGACGCCGCCGGAAAGCCGGCCTCGATGACATCCACGCCGAGCGCCTCCAGGCCCTGCGCGACCTTCATCTTGGCCGCTATAGCCATGCTCGCGCCGGGTGACTGCTCACCGTCGCGCAGGGTCGTATCGAAGATCCGTACCCTTCGGGTCGTCGGCGACTGGCCGGTACTTGTCGTATCGAAATCGAAGGAATCAAACATCTGAGGAATTCTCCCGCAGCTCGGCCGTCCTCATCACGCCATCGAATGCATGACCCTGGATGAAGGTTTCGGCTCGATGAATAGCGCGAGCGGTCGTGTGCGTGGAAGGCACCGTCAACCGGTGCCAGCCCCTCGAAGGTCAACCTCATGGGTCACCCTGAATAGGTCACCCTGAATAGGTCACCCTGGGAGGTTACCCGGCTGCCCCTGAACGTCAGAGGCATGGATTCCGACCGCGTCGCGAAGGGAGAATCGAGCCTCAGTGCGTCCAGGGGCTGCTAAGTCGGAGAAGCGCAACCGACTGGCCGGTGGACAGGCTCGTGAGCAGGCCGGGCGCGGCGTGCCCCAGCACACGCTGGGTAGCGGCCCGCAGGGGGAAGACGTCACGTGACCGCGCGGATGTCGCCCGTGTTGCGTCATGCGCACAGCGCGCCGGCGCTTGCAGCCGGATCGCCGTATCGATGGCGGTGTTGGGCATTGAAGACATCAGCTTGGAAGACATCAGCTTGGAAGACATCAGCT
>JAGRHX010001142.1 GCA_020444775.1 Gammaproteobacteria bacterium | reverse complement strand
TTTACTTCGGTGCCTGGGTGACGCTGGTCGACGAGACGGATCAGCAGTGTCGATACCGGATCCTCGGGGCCGACGAGTTCGACCGTGACAGCGACGGCATCAGCGTCGACTCGCCTATGGCCAGGGCGCTGCTCGGTAGGGCCGTGGACGACGAGGTCCAGGTGCGCACCCCACAGGGGGAGAAGACCTTCTGGATAGAGAAGATCGATTATTAGCACCCGCGGCTCGACCGCGGTCCGTTCCACCTCAGTCCGACCCCGGTCCGGTCCAATTCCGGTACCAGCCCACCCCACACCCTGGAGAGCAATCGGCCGATGGCACGACCCATGATGCATCTCGCCCAGTTCCTGATGCACAGCCCCACCTACCACAGTGTCGCCATGTGGCGGCATCCGCGGAGCACCACGCAGGCGATGGATTGGGCGCGGCCGGAGCTGTATCAGCACATCGCCAGAGTCTGTGAGCGCGGTCTGTTCGACATGGTGTTCTTCGCCGATCTGAACTTCATCTCGGACACCTACACCGGCTCCATCGATCCGGCCATCCGCTACGCCACGCAGGTACCGAATCACGATCCGTTGCCGCTGTTGTCGTGGATGGCGGCGGTCACCACCCATATCGGCCTGGCCGCGACCGCCTCGGTGGTGCATCAGCAGCCATTCGACCTGGCCCGCACCTGGGCGACGCTCGATCACCTCACTCGCGGTCGCGTCGCCTGGAACGTTGTCACCTCGATCAACCACAACCAGGCCGCCAACTACGGCCAGACCCAGCTGCCCACCGAGAGTCGATACGAACGCGCCGAGGAGTTCCTCGAGGTCTGTCGGGCCTTGTGGGACAGCTGGTCGGAGGACGCGGTGGTTGCCGACCGGGCCAGCGGCGTGTTCGCTGACCCGGCAAGGGTGCGCCGGATCCACCACCAGGGCCGCCACTATGCGTGTGCAGGTCCCCTGAACGTGGTCCGCTCACCCCAGGGCGGACCGGTGATCCTGCAGGCGGGTGCCTCGCCGGCCGGTCGGGCATTCGCGGCGCGGCATGCGGAGGGCATCTTCGCCATCCAGCCCAGCGTGCCACTGGCACGTGAATACCATGCAGACATCAAGGCACGGGTCGCGGCTGCCGGACGCGACCCCGATGGCTGCAAGATCCTGTACGGCGTGCAGCCGATTGTCGGATCCAGTCGCGGCGAGGCCGAGGCACTGCAGGCCGAGCACAACGCGCTGGTGCCGGTGGAGGGCGGGCTGACGATCCTCTCCGGACATGCCGACTTCGATTGCTCGAAGCTGCCGCTGGACGAACCCATAGACGTCGCCGGTGACCCCGGGCTGGCGCGGATGGCACGCGTGTTCCAGGACCTGGACGGCCGGGTGCTGAGCTTGCGCGAGGTGGCCCGGCGCCACGGTCAGAGCGTCGGTCTGCCGCAGATGGTCGGCACCGCGGTGGAGGTCGCAGACCAGATGCAGCATTACTTCGAGACCGTCGGTGGTGACGGCTTCATGCTGTCACCAATCTACACGCCGGGCGCGATCGAGCGCTTCGTCGACGAGGTCGTCCCTGAGCTGCAGCGGCGCGGTCTGTTTCGTCGGCACTACGCGGGATCCACTCAACGTGAGCATCTCATGCAAACCCTGTAGGCAGGGGCGAAGCCTGATCCGGGACAGGCGCGCCACGTGCCGCGGCCCGCGGCGCTGGCATAATGGAGCTGTCGGGTATGCAGCTCCCAAAGGCCCGAAGGCCCTGGGGGCGCGCCGCCCGGATTGTCCCGCCAGCAACACGTAGAGGCCAGCATGAGCAAGCCAAGTCCGAGCACCCGAGTCCCGCACGCCGCGGCTGGCCCGTCCTACCGGCCCCGACGACTGCGCCGTGGTCAGCGTCTGCGCGACGCGATGGCCGACGTGCAGCTGGTGCCGGACGATTTGATCCTGCCGTTGTTCGTACGTCATGGTGAGCGACTCGACCGGCCCGTGAGCTCGATGCCCGGTGTGTCACAGATGTCGCCAGACGTTGCCGCCGCGCGTATCGCGGCGCTGGCCGGCGCCGGTCTGCGTCAGTTCCTGTTGTTCGGGGTGATCGATGCGCACAGCAAGGACGAGAGCGGGTCGCCC
>JAGRHX010001141.1 GCA_020444775.1 Gammaproteobacteria bacterium | reverse complement strand
GCGAGGTGCGCGAGTTCATCCAGCGCATGCGTGCCTATGGTTGCCGCTTCGCGCTGGATGACTTCGGTGCCGGGCTGTCGTCTTACGCCTACCTGAAGCGCCTGCCGGTGGACATTCTCAAGATCGACGTACAGTTCGTGCGCGACATTGCACAGGACCCGGTGAACTGGGCGATGGTCGAGGCGGTCTGTCACGTCGCCCGGGTGATGGGCCTGCACACCGTCGCCGAATTCGTGGAGAGCGAGGAGATCTACGATGCCTGTCGTCGAATTGGTCTGGACTATTGCCAGGGTTTCCATTTCGGCAGGCCAGTGCCTTTGGCGTCGATGACGTGATGTGCTCGTTTGACGGGTGGGCGGCGACGTCGATCTAGCGGCGACGCGCGCGCAGCTTGTCCAACTGCAGCCAGTCCTTCGACGGCAGGCCCAGCAGGCGGTCGACCACGGTGGCGAACAGGCCGGCTGGCACCGCGTTCTCGCAGTTCCACAGCATGACCAGCGCCACGTCCTGTTCCGGGAGGACGCCGATCATCGCGCGGTAGCCTTCCACGGCGCCGGCGTGAAACACCATCGGTTCGCCGGCGTAGTTGTAGATACGCCAACCCAGCGCGTAGTGGGCATCGCGCAGGCGCTCGCGGCGCCACGCCGAGTTGCCGAGCTGGTCCAGCGTCTGCACGCGCGGCGTGCGGGTGACCTTGAGTACATCGGCAGGCAACGCGTCCTTGCGATGCCCGAGTTGGGCAATCGCCCAGTTGGCCATGTCGCGGACGCTTGCATTGATGCCTGCCGCCGGTGGTACGTGGTAGTAGTTCTCGTTCGGACGGTCAGCCACCCAGCGTCGCGACTTGTAGACGTGCGGCCGCGCCCAACTGTCGTTGCGCTCCAGCGCATCGCGGCCAAAGGTGGCCGTATCCATGTCCAGTGGGTGGAAGATGCGCTTTTCGACCTGGTGCGAATAGAAGTCACCGGTGACGGAGAACACCATGTCGCCAATCAGGCTGAAGGCGATGTTCTGATAGCTGTAGCAGTCGCCGGGATCACAGAGCGGCAGCACCTTGGACAGCTGGCCCACCAGCAGTGGATAGGGGATGGCCTCTTCCAGCTTGCGGTCGAATGTGTTGAAGGGAAGACCGACGCGGTGACTGAGGATGTCCTCTACCGTGACGTTGGCGGCCGCCTGCGCGCTCTTCAGGCGAAACGCCGGGATGAAGGCGCTGATGCGATCGTCCCAGGACAGTGCGCCTTCCTCCACCAGCATCGCCGCCAATGTGCCGGCAAAGGCTTTCGACAGCGAGGCGATGCGGAACACGGTGTCCGGCTTGACGCGGTCGCCGCTGCCGATGCGGGTCTCGCCGAAACCTTCGGCCAGCACCACGCGGTTGCCCTGCACCAGCGCCACCGAGAGTCCGGTGACGCGGCCGTCACGGATCACCCGTGGCGACAGTTTGATGATGGCCTGCTGGGCGGCAGCAATGTCGGGCTTTTTCGCAGCAATGCCCCATGCGGGCAGCAGCAGGATGGTCACGGCGGCGGCCGTCACAATGCGGCGGAAGGAGCGTCTTTGTGTCATCGGCCTTGCGGGCTGGGTATGCTTGCGGAATCGTGGGCTTGTGACCGCAAAGTGTAGCGCGGCGTTCCCTTGCCCCGGACGGGTGTCTTCAACAACAGGAGAGCAACATGGGTTCCTTTGTGGTTCTGATCATCCTGGC
>JAGRHX010001140.1 GCA_020444775.1 Gammaproteobacteria bacterium | reverse complement strand
CTTGCCGTACTTCGCCTCGCCGATCTGCAGGTAACGGGTCTCCTTGGAGGTGGAGATGTAGTTGCCCTGCGGGTAGACCATGTACAAGGCCGGCTCACCCCCATAGATCTGGCCGCCGACGATGAACGTCACCTCGGCACTGAAGCCGGCCTGGGTGACCGCGCTGCCGTGCCGCTCCATGTCGTAGACCACCGTTCGGCCCACCAGGTCAGCGGCGTCCTCGAGGGTCCGCACGGTGAACAAGGTCTCGGAGGCATTCTCGCGGATATCGCGTTTGAGCTTGGCGATCACCGCCTGGGTGGTGGCCAGATTACCCGCGCTGAGGAGCACGATCTGGCGCTCCTCGTCGATTCCGAAAATGTGCATCTTGCTGTAGGTGCTGACGTGGTCGACTCCCGCGTTGGTGCGTGAATCGGACGCGAACACCAGTCCATCGCGAACCTTTGCAGCCAGACAATAGGTCATGTTCGTGCACTGTGTTGGGAACGCATCGCCCTCGGCGAGACGCTCTCGATCATGTTGGCATGGACATCCAGGCCGGTCGCGCGGACGCGCCTGACGCGCGGCGGCGTCCGGCTGGATGAGCAGGAAAAACACCCGTTGTACGGGTTATCGGCAGATCCGTTCGGGAATTCTTCCAACCGGTCCCGGCGCCGGCACGCAGGTCATCGCGTCCCGTCTCGGGTCGACCGGTCGGTCTGGCCGGGCGGCCCGCCCGCGGCAGCGGACAATCCGCCCTAGGCGGCTTCCTGATGCCGTCCGTCGGACTCCTCCGAGCCGAGGAAGTAGGTCGTTCTCACACTATTGTGGACCTGGATGAACACCTGCTGCAGGTTGTCGATGAAGGTGTTCAGGGCATCACTGTCGAACGCCAGCGTATCGTAGGCCGCCTCGTCCAGCATGTGGCAGACATTCACGCAGCGTTGCTTGAGCATCTCGCCCCGCGGCAGCTCGTCGGCCCGCTGCGCGATCTTGTTCATACAGAACTTCACCGTGCGGGGGAACTCCTCGTCGCCGAGCAGGAACTCCAGCGCATGTGCGCGTTGCACGCGAAGATTGACCTTGCGTCGGTACATCTGGTGCGCGGTGAGCGATTTCAAGACGCTCATCCACTGCAGATTCTCGTACACCGCATCGCGCTCGTCCGCGTTCGGCAACAATGAGCGCGAGCGCACGTCGACGATCCGCGAGGTCATGTCGGCACGTTCGAGCAGACGCCCGATCTCCAGGAAGCGATAGCCATGGTCGTGGTTCATGGCCCCCATCAGCAAGCCGTTCAGACCATGGATCTCACGCACGATACGTTTCAGATAGTTGCTGCGCTCCCGCTTGGACAGGCCCGCGCTGCGACTCTCCTTGATGAAGCGGTTCAGCTCGTTGAGTGCCCAGTAGGCCTCACGTGGTAGATAGTCACGGATGATGCGGGCGTTCTCGCGGGCCGCGACCACCGAACTCAGCATGGAGCTGGAGTGACGCGTATCCAGCAGCAGGAAACGCACCACGTTGCGCTCGGTGGGCGCCTTGTACAGATCGTCGAACTGGGCCTGACTACCGGTGATCGCAATCAACGGCGCCCAGCCCGGGGCGATGCTGCGTGGCAGATCCAGCAGCAGGTTCGTGTTCACATCGACGATACGAACGGTGTTCTCGACGCGCTCGGTGTAGCGCCCCAACCAGTACAGATGCTCGGCAACCCTGGACAACATCAATTCGGTTCCTCTTCGACGATCCACGTATCCTTGCTGCCACCCCCTTGCGAGGAGTTGACCACCAGCGAGCCCCGGCGCAGCGCCACCCGGGTCAGTCCACCGGTGGTCACCACGGTCTTCTCGCCAGAGAGGATGAAGGGCCGCAGATCCACGTGCCTGGGCTCGATGCTCTGACCGTCGATGACGGTCGGCACGGTCGATAACGACAGCACCGGCTGGGCAATGAAGTTTCGCGGGTCGCGCTTGATCTGGCGTACGAAGCGCGCCCGCTCCCTCGGGGTCGAGCTCGGCCCCATCAGCATGCCGTAGCCGCCGGACTCGTTGGCAGGTTTGACCAC
>JAGRHX010001139.1 GCA_020444775.1 Gammaproteobacteria bacterium | reverse complement strand
CGCAGCAGGCCGACCTCGGCGGTGCGTTCACGCACCGCGATGGTCATGATGGTGAGGATTCCGACGGCGCCGACGAACAGGGCGATGCCACCCAGCGCGGCGACGCTGAGCTTGAGCACACCGAGGATGGAGTCCAGCACCTCGAGCATCTGGGCCTGTGTGATCACGGTGAAATCCTCGCGGCCGTGGCGCGCGACGAGCAGACGTGTGACCCGGGACCTCAGCCGCTCGGCACTCAGATCGGGGGCGAATTCGATGTCGATCTCCATCAGACCGGGGCGATCGAACAGAGCCAGTGCCCGCGCGGTCGGTATGAACACGACATCATCCAGATCCATGCCGAGCATCTGGCCTTTGTGGGCCATGCTGCCCACCACCCTGTAGCGCTGATGGCCGACACCGATACGCGCGCCGAGCGGGTTGCGCGGTGGATTGGCGTTGCTGAACAGCTCGCGTTCGACCGTCGCGCCGAGCACCGCGAAGGCACGTGGCGCCTGTAGCGAGTCGTCGGCCAGGAAGCGGCCACGCGCGACCTCGAGGTTCCAGACCGTCGGCACGTCCGGGCCGACACCGAGCACCGTGACACGGCGACTGCGTCCGCCGGACTCGATGCGGGCATTGCCCTGCAGCACCGGTACCACGCCCTCGACACCGTCCAGTCGCTGTAACGCCACCGCGTCGTCCAGGGTCAGCGGGCGGATGCTGCTGACCATCGCCCCGGACATGCCGAAGGTCTGGGTCTTGCCCGGGGTGACGGCCAGCAGGTGAGTGCCGAACTGGCTGAACTCGGCCAGCACGAAGCGTTGCACTCCCTCGCCCAGGGCGGTGAGCAGGCTCACGGCGAGGATCCCGACGGCGACGCCCAGCGCGGTCAGACCGGCGCGGGTGAGCTGCGAGGTCAACGCCGAGAGGGCGAAACGGAAGGTATCGCGTCGTCTCATTCGTTGCCCCTCATGCGGGATCCAGCGCGCCTGTCTCAGCCACGCCGGGCCAGGGCCTGCACCGGCGCCAGGGCCGCGGCGCGACGGGCTGGCAGCACGCCGAACAGCACACCGAAGGCGATCGCCACCAGTGGCGCGGCGAGCAGCGCCCACAGCGGCGGCACCAGCTGCAGCGCGGGCAGCAGCCAACGGGTCACGGCGCACAGCAACAGGCCTATGCACAGCCCGAGCAGTGCACCGGTGGTGGCCAGCAGTATCGCTTCGACCAGGAACAACTCGCGTACCAAGCGGCTCGAGGCTCCGATGGACTTCAGCAGTCCCACCTCGCTGACACGCTGCGAGACCGCAACCAGCATGACGTTCATGATCAGCACGCCGGCCACTGCCAGACTGATGCCGGCAATGCCGCCCAGCGCGATGGTCAGGCCGCCGAGGACCCGGCCAAAAGTGGAGATCAGCGCATCCTGGGTGATCACCGTGACGTCGTCCTCGCCCTCGTGACGGGCTCGTATCGTCTCGATGATGTGTCGTCTGGCCGCCGGGATCAGCGTCTCGGCACGCGCCTCGACCAGGACCCGGAACAGTCCGGGGGCATTGAACAGGGCCTGGGCGGTCGCCACCGGGACGATGGCCAGCTCGTCCAGATCCATCCCCAGGGAGCGTCCTTCGCTTGCGAGCACGCCGATAACGCGCATGCGGCGGTCGCCGAAGCGGACGAACTCACCGACCGCGTTGACCCGTCCGGTCAGCTCGCGGGCCAGCGTGGCGCCCAGCACGCACACCGGGATCGCGCGATCGACGGCGGACTCGGGCAGGAAAGCGCCGGCCGCCAGGCGCAGGTGTCGGATCCGGGCGAACTCGTGGTTGGTGCCGACCACCGTGGCCTCGCGCTCGCGTCCACCATGCGCAACCGGCGCGGCGCCGACCACCACCGGCGCGACCCGGCCCACGCTGGCGCTGCGGATCAGCGCGCTCGCGTCCTGCAGGGTCAGATCGCGTGGTGTCTCGCCCATCAGCGGTGGCGCGCCGCCGGCGGTCTCGGAGCGACCCGGCAGCACGATCAGCAGATGACTGCCAAGCGCGGTGAACTCCGACTGCACGTAGCGCCGGGCGCCCTCGCCGAGCGCGGTGAGCATCACCACGCTGGCGACCCCCACCGACAACGCGAGCAACATCAGCAGGGTGCGCGTGCCGCTGCTGCTGAGACTGTGCACGGCGAACAGCAGACGGTCGCTGGCGCGCATCGCGGTGGCCCCCGGTTTCACTGGCGTCGGTCCTCGACGATGCGCCCGTCGACCATTCGTAGCAGCCGTCTGGCGCGCCGTGCGATGAGCGGATCGTGGGTCACGACCAGCAGGCTGAGACCGGCATCGCAACGCTTCTCGAGCAGCTCGATGACGCTGCGGCCCGACTCGCTGTCGAGATTTCCGGTCGGCTCGTCGGCCAGCAGCAGATGCGGTTCCATGATGGTCGCACGGGCGATGGCGACCCGCTGCCGCTGACCGCCGGAGAGCTCCGCGGGACGATGCCGGGCCCGGTCCCAGACGCCCACCGATTGCAGCGCCGCGCTCGCCAGCGCCAGCCGCCGGGCCGGTGCCACGCCGGCCAGCACGAGCGGCAGCGCGACGTTGTCGATGGCGGTCAGACGCGGCACCAGATGGAAGAACTGGAAGACGAAGCCGATATGCTCGCGCCGCAGCCGGGTCAGGGCGTCGTCGTCCAGCGCGGTGACGTCGTGTCCGTCGAGCTCGTAGCGACCCGCGTCCAGTCTGTCGAGCAGACCCAAAGCGTTGAGCAGTGTGGATTTGCCGGAGCCCGACGGGCCGACGATGGCCATGTACTCGCCGCGCTCTACCCGCAGGTCTATACCATCCAGCGCGTGCACCCGTTGCTCACCGAGCTCGAAGACCCGTTGCGCGGACTGCATGCGGATCATCGTCGGACCGCTCGGGGCCGGCGTGGCGTGGTCGCAGCCGGCCGAGCTCGTTTCCGTGGGCCGGCTCATCTGCGGTTCGTGGCCTGCACGACCGCGTCGCGGCCCGGGGTCACGCCCTCGGCATCCACGTTCAGCACCACCCGCTCTCCCGCTTGGAGTCCGCTCAACACCTCGCTGAGCTTCCAGTTGGCGATGCCGATCCGGATCGGCCGTCTGACGATGGTGTCGTTGTCGTCGAGCACCAGCACGTACTGGTTCTCCAAGATGGCCGCGGTCGGTACCCGGGCCTGCGCATCGTGGCTGCTGACGGTGATCTCCACGTCGGCGGTATATCCGGTCAGCAGACTGGTGGTTGACTCACCTGGCCCGAAGGCGACCTCCACGGCGACCGTGCGCGCCTGTTTCTCCAGCTCCAGCACATAAGGCGCGACCCGCCGCACGCTGGCACCACAGCGTGGCTCGGCGAACGCGTCCAGCAGCACGCAGGCCGGCATGCCGGGCGCGACCAGCGGCGCGTCGACCTCGTCGATCGGCGCGTCAACGTAGATGCAGCTGTCGTCGATGAGATCGATCGGCGGCAAGGTGGCGATGCCCGGCGGGGAGGGGGTGACGAACTCACCGATCTCGGCATTGACCTCGGCGACGATGCCGGCGAACGGTGCCTTCAAGGTGGTCAGGTCCAGCGCCGCGTTGGCCGCCTCGACCTTGGCGTCGGCCACCGCGATGCCGGTGCGCGCGGCGCTGCAGGCAGCCTGCGAGGACTTGGCGTCGGTGCTGGCGCGGTCGGCACGGTCCTCGGAGATCATGTTCTGCTCGGCCAGCAACTCCTGACGTCTGGCCTCGCGGGCCAGGACCTGGGCGCTCAGACACACCTCCTCGGCTCGCGCCTGGACCTGGGCCCGTTCGCTGACCGCCAGCTTCAGACGCGCCGCGACGTCGTCGTTCCACAGCTCGAGCAGCACCTGTCCGGCGGTCACCCGGTCACCCTCGCGGGCATGCAGCGCGGCGACCTGGCCGCCGACCGTGGGCGCCAGCCGCGAGCGTCGGCAGGGCTTGACGCTGCCGGCACGGGTATTGGAGACGATACGCGTGACCTCGCCGCTGTCCACGATCGCGACCCGCACCGTCACCGGATCGGGCCGGTGCAGCAACCACCATGTGACGCCGGCGGCCAGCACCACGACGACCAGCAGGGTGAGGAGGATGCGTCCCCGCTCACGGGAGGCAGTCAAACGGGACCAGCGCATGGCTCTCCTCGTAGATGGGGCCGTCGCCAGGCGCTCAGCCGTAAGCGGCGGCTGGCGGACGGGCAGGCCGCCGACCACCGCTTCGCGGCGCTCCTCGCCCGGCTGCGTCGCCGCACGAGCATCGGCCGCGATGCCCAACGGCTAAGAAAGCCTGCATGATACTGCGCGGATCTGCCTCGACCTTGATCTGGATGCGCTGACACGCTCGACACGGCGGCATGAACCGGTTCCGTTGGTCGTGCGTCTCTGGCACGCTCGCCGGTTGAATGGAGTGAATCCAGCGGACCCATCGAAGCCAACGAGGAGATTCCAGCCCATGTCCGGGACCACTGACGCGCGCGGTCATGCGCTGAGCACCGGCAGCGCGACCGCTGCCGATGCGTTCAACGCCGGGGTCGACAGCTTCGTGCGCTGGCGCACCGACGCCATCGCCCGTATGGACGCCGCCATCGAGGCCGATCCGTCCTTCGCCATGGCCCGGCTCGGCAAGGGCTGGATCTTGCAGACCGCGCGTAGCGCCAGCTATCGGCCCGTCATCGAGCGGCTGCTCGCAGAGAGCGCTCCGCATCTGGGTACGGATCCGCGCGAGCGTGCCTATTTCGACGCCTTGGGGTTGGCCTGCCAGGGGCACGGGGTCGCGGCCGCGACGATCCTGGAGACCATGCTGCAGCGCTACCCCACCGATCTGTTCGCGCACCGGCTGACCCAGTTCGAGCTGTTCTGGAACGGCCGCTCGGACTGGATGTGTGACATCGCCGAGCGCGCCACGCCGCACTGGAACGAGAGCACGCCCGGCTACGGTAGCTTTCAGTCGGTACGTGCCTTCTCCAACGAGGAGGCCGGTCACTACGCCCTGGCCGAGCAATGTGGTCGCACCGCGGTCGAGATGGACCCGCACGATGTCTGGGGCACGCACGCGGTCGCGCACGTGCTGGTGATGCAGGGTGAGATAGAACGCGGCGTCTCCTGGCTGGAGGGTCTGTGTGGCAACTGGGAGGGGATCAATCAGATGGCGCACCACCTGTGGTGGCATCTGGCCTTGTTCCTGCTCGAACGCGGCGAGCATGTGCGGATCCTTCAGCTGCTGACCGAACGGATCCGCAATCCGCAGTCACCCCTGGTGCAGGCTTTGCCCGACGCGACCATCGACATCCAGAACGTCGCGTCCCTGCTGCTGCGTCTGGAGCTGCGCGGCGTGGACGTCGGCGACGCCTGGTCG
>JAGRHX010001138.1 GCA_020444775.1 Gammaproteobacteria bacterium | reverse complement strand
GCCCGAGATCGCGCAACCCCATGACCCGGCAGGCGATCGCGAAGGCGAAATTGCCGAAGGTCTCGGCGAGCCGCATGCCGTTGTAGCTGGGATTGGGCTCCTGCAGCGTCGGATACTTCTTCTTGGAGGCGAGCCAGTCGAAGCTCCCGCAGTCGACGATGATGCCGCCGAGGGAGTTGCCATGCCCGCCCATGAACTTCGTCAGCGAATGCACGATGATGTCGGCGCCGTGCAGCTTCGGCTGGCAGAGGTAGGGTGTCGCCAGCGTGTTGTCGACGATGAGCGGCACGCCGGCCTTCCTGGCGATGGCGGACACGGCCGGCAGGTCGACGACGACACCGCCCGGATTGGCCAGGCTCTCGCAGTAGATGGCCTTGGTCTTCGGCGTGATGGCCTCCGCGAAGCTTTCCGGCTTCGTGGCATCGGCCCACACGACGTTCCAGCCGCTCTTCTTGAAGGCGTGATTGAACTGGTTGATGGAGCCGCCGTACAGCTGGCGACCGGCGACGAACTCGTCGCCCGGCTCGAGCAGCGTGTGGAACACCAGGTGCTGTGCCGCATGACCCGAGGCGACGGCCAGCGCCGCCGTGCCGCCCTCGAGCGCGGCCACGCGCTGCTCGAGGACACCCTGCGTCGGGTTCATGATGCGGGTGTAGATGTTACCGAACACTTCGAGATTGAACAGCGCCGCGGCGTGATCGACGTCATTGAATACATAGGAGGTCGTCTGGTAGATCGGCGTGGTGCGGGCACCGGTCGATGGGTCCGGGGCCGCCCCCGCATGAATGGCGAGGGTATCGAACTTCGGACTCGACTCGGTCATGGCACTCATCCTCCTGCCTGCGGCGACGCTCTCGATGAGAGCATGAACGGCACGCCGGGGTCAGTGTCAAGCCGACCATGAGTACCGGCCGACGCTGCCTCCCAGGCGGCGACCAGACCACGGAGACAGATGTGAACGTGCCCGTTTCAGCCGGCAAGCCGCCCCTCCCGACGCTCGTGATCCATGGCGGCGCCGGCACCGTCAGCCGCGAGCAGATGACGCCGGAGCGCGAGCGCGCCTATCACGAGGCCCTCGCGCACTGCCTGCGCGCGGGCCAGCGCGTCCTGCTCGAGGACGGCAGCGCCCTCGCCGCCGTCGTCGCCGCTGTCGTCGCGCTCGAGGACTGCCCGCTGTTCAACGCCGGCCACGGCGCGGTCTTCACCGCCGACGGCCGCATCGAGCTGGACGCATCGATCATGTGCGGGCGCACCCTTCACTGTGGCGCGGTGATCGGTGTGACCCGGGCCCGAAATCCCATCGTGCTCGCCCGCCACGTCATGAGCGACACGCCACACGTGCTGCTGCACGGCAGCGGCGCCGACGCCTTCGCGCAATCGGCCGGGGTCGAAACGGTCGATCCAACCTGGTTTCGGACCGAGCACCGCTGGCAGCAGCTGTTGCGGGCGCGCGCCGCGGGCCGGGTCGCGCTGGACCACGACCCCGACCCCGCCCCTCAGACCGGTCCCCAACCTGACAGCAATCCCGACAGCCACCTCGGCACGGTCGGCGCGGTGGCCCTGGACAGACACGGCGATCTGGCCGCGGCCACCTCCACCGGTGGCATGACCAACAAGCTGTGGGGCCGGGTCGGTGATTCACCGATCATCGGTGCCGGCACCTATGCCAGCAACCGGTCCTGTGCAATCTCCGCGACCGGGCACGGCGAGCACTTCATTCGCGCCACGGTGGCTCGCGACATCGCCGCGCTGATGGAATACGCGGGGCTGGATCTGGCACGCGCCGCGACGCGCAAGATCGTCGAAGAGCTGGGCCAATCGGGCGGACGCGGTGGCATCATAGGCGTGGACCGAGAGGGCAACCTGAACCTCACCTTCAATTCCACCGGCATGTATCGTGGCTGGCTGCGCAGCGGTGAGCCGCCACAGGTGGCCATCTTCTGACGGAGACCAGCACATGAGCGGCACGACGCCCGCCGAGACATCGAAGCCGAGCGCGGCCGATCTGCCGCTGTCCAACGTCCGGGTGCTGGAGTTCTGCCACACCATCATGGGTCCCTCGGCGGGACTGCTGCTGGCCGACATGGGTGCGGACGTCATCAAGATCGAACCGGCCGAGGGTGACCGTACCCGCCGTCTGCCGGGCTTCGCCACCGGTTTCTTCTATGGCTTCAATCGCAACAAGCGGTCCCTGGCCATAGACATGAAATCCGCCGACGGGCTGGCGCTGATCCACCAGCTCGCGCGCCAGGCCGATGTGGTTATCGAGAACTTCGCGCCGGGCACCATGACCCGCCTGGGCTGTGATCATCCGGCGCTCGGCGCGCTCAACCCACGCCTCATCTTCTGCGAGCTGAAGGGCTTTCTGAGCGGCCCCTACGAGCACCGGCCGGCGCTCGACGAGGTGGTGCAGTTCATGACCGGGCTCGCCTACATGACCGGGCCACCCGGACAGCCATTACGTGCCGGCAGCTCGGTGGTCGACATCATGGGTGGCATGTTCGCGGTCATCGCCATCCAGGCGGCGCTACGCGAGCGGGACCGGACCGGCGCCGGTCAGCTGGTCCGGTCCTCGCTGTTCGAGTCCGCCGCCTTCTTGATGACCCAGCACATGGCCGGGCAGGCGATCACCGGCGAGCCGCCACCGCCGATGCCGGCACGACGCGGCGCCTGGGGCATCTACGAGCCGTTCGAGACCGCCGATGGCGAGCAGATGTTCATCGGCATCACCAGCGACAATCACTGGCGGCGCTTCTGCGAGAAATTCGAGCGTCGCGATCTGCTCGAGGACCCGCGTTTCACCCACAACGAGGACCGGGTGCGTGAGCGTCCGACGCTGCGGCCCATCGTCGCCGAGATTGCCGCTCGCTACGACCGGGACACGCTCACCGAAGTGCTGGATACGATTGGTCTGCCGTTCTCTCCGGTCAGCAAGCCGGGCGATCTGTTCGACGATCCACAGCTGAATGCCAATGGCCGGATGCTGATGACCGAGTTCCCGGACGGCAAACGCGCCGGACTGCCGCGCCTGCCGATGGAGATGGGCGAGCACGATTTCGGGCTACGCCGGCAGGCACCACGCATCGGCGAGCATACCCGCGAGATACTGCTCGAGCTCGGCGTGCCGGGCGCGCGTATAGACGAGCTGGCCGCGCAGGGCGTGATCACGGTCGGCGGGTGACCCGCGCGACCGACGAACGGCGTTGGCTTTGAGCGGTCCGCTCAGCGCAAGGCCCGACAGGGGCTGAGGTGAAGGCGCGGTCCGCCGGCCGTCGACTCAGCCGCGAGTGGCTCCGCGGATCTCGTTCAGCGAGCCGCCGCGCATGATCGAACCGGGCAACGGATGACCGACGATGTCCTCGGCCAGACGCGCCGCCTCGATCAGCCGGTCCAGGTCCACACCGGTCGCAATCCCCATCTCCTCGCACATGAATACCAGATCCTCGGTGCAGACGTTGCCGGCCGCGCCCTTCAAGGCCGCGAACGGGCAGCCGCCCAGCCCCGCCACCGACGCGTCGAACGAATCCACCCCCAAGCGCAGGCCTGCGTAGGCGTTGACGATGCCCTGCCCCCGGGTGTCATGCAGGTGCAGGGAGATGCGCAGCTCCGGCCAGCGCTCGCGCATGCCACCCACGACCCGCTCGATGGCGCGTGGTGTCGCCCAGCCCATGGTGTCCGCGAGGCTGAGCAGGCTCACCCGCAGTCCCTCCTCGGCGGCCAGATCGAGCATCTGGCGCACCGCGCGCTCGACCTTGTCCAGACCGATCTCACCTTCGTAGTTGCAGCCGAAAGCGGCCATCACGCCGATCCGGGACACGTCCACACCGTGCTGCTTGTACAGCGCGATCTGATTGCGTTGCACCTCGAGGTTGCGCGCGTAGTCGCGATTGGTGTTGCGCTGCATGAAGGATTCCGAAGCCGAGGTCGAAAGACTGCCGCGCATGTGCAGATCGCCGACCCCGAGCGCGCGCTCCAGGCCCTTCTCGTTCAGCCACAGCGCCGAGTAGTGGACGCCGGGCACACGTTCGAATCCGGCCACCACCTGATCGGCGTCGGCCCAGCCGGGGACCCGCTTCGGATTGACGAAGGATGCGACCTGGATATGCTTCAGACCGGTCCCGGACAGCGCGTCGATGAGCTCGATCTTGCGCGCGGTGGCTATGGGGCCGGGCTCGATCTGGAAGCCCTCGCGTGGGCCTTCCTCGTGAATGTGCACTGCAGCGGGCAGATCGCTCATGGTGGTCTCCACTGGGTCGTGGTGGGCTCAACCCCAACAACAAGACACGAGGCACGCGGGCACGTGCCAAGCCGGATGATGGCGAGTGATCGACCTCGTGGGTCGCCACCGCGTGCACAGATGATAGCGGTGCTTGCGCTCGGCAGGACAGTCTGCTGACCTGAGCCCGGATCTGACCTCAGTCTGCCCCCTTGCCGAGGAACATCCAGGTCTCCACCACCGAGTCGGGGTTGAGCGAGACGCTCTCGATGCCTTCCTGCATCAGCCAGCGCGCCAGATCCGGGTGGTCCGACGGACCCTGACCACAGATCCCGACGTACTTGCCACGCCGCTTGCAGGCCTCGATGGCCATGTGCAGCAGCGCCTTCACCGCCTCGTCACGCTCGTCGAACAGATTCGCCACCAGGCCCGAGTTGCGATCCAAAGCCAGCGTCATCTGGGTCAGATCGTTGGAGCCGATGGAGAA
>JAGRHX010001527.1 GCA_020444775.1 Gammaproteobacteria bacterium | reverse complement strand
ATTAAGCGCCACCACATTGAAGAAGCTATTGTTGAATGTTTGGATTTGCTGCCAAATTACCGTTTCTTCACAACGGGTTCCGAAGGCCCATTGCAAGAAGTCGGACGCCAAATTATCCTTGCATTGGTGGAAAGCCCAAACTTCACAATTACAAAGAAAAAAGTCATGTGGGCTAACTGGGCTTCAGGTAGTGAGATTGTAAACAAAGTGTTAGAGGCGCTTGCTGAAGCAGATAACATCACAATGTTTACTGACAATGAAACAGGCGAGTTCAGTATTCGTCTCACGCAGTCGTTTGTCGAACGTTGGATGAAAAAGGTGAGTAAAGAAAATGCTGAGTGAAAAGGATCAAAAACTCTACATGGAAGCGTTTGGTATTCTGTCAGAATACCACGAAACGCACAATCTGTGTTACTTCGTAACTGAAAATGGTCTGGAGTATTTTGGATGCTGTGAGAAAGGACGCAATTACGGCTTACTGTTGTCTTTGTCTCAAATTCCAAATGATGCTGTAGATTTCATTACAGCAATTGATCATGAGATTGCTTGTGTCAATAATGACCACTTTCGTGATGAGAAATTCCAGGCAATAAAACCACGTTTGTACCAAGCATTTAGTTTTATACCTGGCTTCTTATTCGCATCTGTTGTGAAAGAAACGGAGTCACTACAGGTAGTCTACATTGACGTAAGAACGAAAGATTACTACAAATTCTGTTTTGCATACAAAGATGAGCGATTCCAAAACGCTGGGTTTGAAGAAATCGCTGCCAGCATCATGTATGAGTACATACAAATCCAACAAAAGAAAGCATTCGCAAAAGCCCAAAACAACTAGGAGAAAATCAATGACAACAATGGACCAATTTTCACAAGAAGTATTGCGTGCCACGCAAGAAAAAATCGACCAACATCAAGTGTATGCTGTCGAATACACACAAACTCCTGATGTGCTACGCATAACATTTCACATACGCGGAGCAGGTTACGGCCAGTTTGTGAACGTACCATTACAACAATTGCGCACAACAACGTATGCTGTAGAACAAATGAGCAACGATGCTGTACGCAGCTTTCATTCAATGCGGGATAGATTTATACGTTACTATCCCATAGTGCAACGTGCACGATTGTATCAGGTGATTGAATCACTAAACCCAATGTGCAAATACCGCGCACATTTCGGCTACCTCCCCAACGACGTAATAGCGATTGAAGTCAAAACACCAAACTTAATTGAGTATTGTGAGTTCAACGCCATTACGTTTATGTCTGCACCAAAATCGCGTATGTACGAAGCAATAGCACAGAACTGCCCTAGTCTAAAGGTACAAATTGCGGCACTCCTCCAGGACCAGTCCGTATGACAACACGTTTAGATCCCTGTTCTTTACCTTGTGGATCAGTATAAAGAACCGCAGCTTCAGTTCCATTGAGCGCTGTCATGATCTTGGCGAATTGTCTACGCGTTTGCGGATTCCGCTTAGCGGGTTCCTTAATCATGTCCAGCGCCTCACGCCCAATTTTCTTGTTGAACAAAACATTCTTCAAGAATTGGTTAACGCCAACACGCACGCCAAGTGTGGTACCACCAACAGTAAGCGCACTGATTGGATTGTAGAACACAAACGCACTAGCACCAGTGGCAAGCGGGGAATAG
>JAGRHX010001137.1 GCA_020444775.1 Gammaproteobacteria bacterium | reverse complement strand
AGCGATACCCTGCACGCGATGTCCAAGGGCACCCTGCAGGTGCAGGTGGCGGTGCGCGATATCGACCGGCTCGCAGACCGGCTGGACAAGGCCGCCAGTCGCCTGACCATCGGTTTGATCACCTCGGCGCTGATCCTCGGTACTGCCATCGTCATGACCGTGGACAGCGGGCCCCGACTGTTCGGTCTGCCGTTGCTCGGGGCGGTCGGCTTCATCGCCTCCGGTATCGGCGGGCTGTGGGTGTTGATCTCCATCTTCAGAGGCCGCTAGGGCGCTCACATCGGTGCCTCCGCTTGTCGATGCGTTCGCGCTTCACATCTTGGGAAAGTTGCCGATAGAACCGGTCTGAAAGCCCATGAAACGCCCGGGTGGCGGGGAGTTTGTACCAGATGTCGGAGTCGCTGGCCTGTGTCGGGCCCAGATACATGCTGGAGTTCCAGTGCATTGGTGCGGCCTGTGAGGACACCTGCTGTCGCGGTTGGATCATTTCCATCGACCAGAAGACCCACAAGCGGATGAAGAAGGCCATGGATGGCAGCAAGGCGGCCCGGGCACGTTTCCGTGAGGCCATCCAACGCAATCGCGATCCGCAGGCGAAGGCCGCCGAGTACGCCTTCTTGAAGCTGAACGCCGCCGGGCGCTGTCATTTCCTGCGCGAAGACGGTCTGTGCGGGGTGCACGCGGAGCACGGTGAGAGCCTGCTGAGCCTGACCTGCAAGACCTATCCCCGGCGGCTGACCCGCTTTGGCAATCGGGTGGAGATGAGCGCCTCCCTGTCCTGTCCCGAGGCGGCACGCCGTTGTCTGTTGAGTCCGGGCGCGAACGAGCTGGTTTCGCTGGAATCGCTGCTGGTCGCAGGCCGCGAGATGGTGTTTGCCAATCACATCCCCAATCCAAATGCCTCCACGGCCACGCGCTATCGGGACGTGGTCCGCGAGCTGTCGCTAGCCTTGCTCGACAGTGCCGGCTTTCCGCTCGAAAGTCGGCTGTTCTTCGTCTGCTTCCTGGCCCATCGTATGGCGGCGCTCGGCGACGCGCCGGGTGATGCGCAGCGGGTCATTGAGATCGTCGAGCTGCTGTCCGGTCGCGAGTCGCTACAGACCCTGCACGAGCAGTTTCAGGCCATCAGTCCGTCCGTGGAGCTGCCGTTGTCGATCGTGCAGACGCTACTGCTGAATCGTGAGGCTGAGCGTGAGCTCTGGGTGGCCGATGTGATTGTCGAGGTCTGGCGCAGCCTGGGCGGCAGTGACGAGCCGAGCGCACGCTTGAGGGTATCGCAGGACCAGGGCACCATCAGCGTCGACGGTTCGTCGCTGCTGAAGGCGTACCTGCAACGCAAGAACCGGGCCACTGAACGATTCGGCGAGCAGCTCGAGCTGATACTGGGCAACTACTGCAAGAACTACTGGATCGGCGAGGGACCGGAGACCGCGCCGGATCCGCTCAGCCATTTCCGGCGTCTGAGCGTGCGCTTGGGGGTGCTGAAGTTCCTCCTGCTGGGTCACCCAAGAATGCTGGAGCTACTCGAGAGCGATGCGTCACCGGATAGCCTGAGCACGGCGTTGAGCGAGCATGCGGTGCGGATCGTCACGCGCTTCTGCCGCAGCATCGAGCACAACGAAGGCTTTCTGGAGCACATCGAGCAGAATCTCATCGAACAGGGCTTCACGGACATGGCCCATCTGAGTCTGATGCTCAAGCTATGAGAGTCGCCCAGCGGACCGGCGTCGATGAATCTCGGCCGCAGGAGGGGTGTGCTGGCGGCCGGGTCAGTAGAGATCGGAACGCTTGCGTGGTTTGACGGCCTGGAAAATGCTGTATCCAAGGCTGATGTCGGTGATGAATCGCGCGACCACCGCGGGTCCCGCGATCGAGACATGGATTGCGAGGGAGAGGATGCAGCAGGTTGCGAAGACCAGCGCGCGTATCCAGCTTGCCCACAGTGGTTCCCGCACATCAAGAATATCCCGGCGCAGCGAAGTCGAATCCGGCCAGCGGTCGCTCTCTACGGCTGCGCGGGCGTCACGGGTGTAGAGGTTGCGACTCCTGCACCCGAGACAGAACGCATGCCACATCCGCCTCGGCGCCAGAAACAGGCCGGTCGAGAGCGCGATGAGATTCATGAACGCCAACATCGGTGAACAGCGTGCCGATCCGGTGCCGAGCTCCCAGGCGCTGACCTCACCCTCACCGATCCGTCCCACGCTATAGCCGGTCGCGATGTGATGCAGGTCGTGGTACTTCAGATATCGCCTGCGAGTCTCGATGTCCGGTAGCGGCACCAGGAGGCAGCCTGTGTACACCGGAACGGTGAGCGCTCTGGCCCCGACGACCTCACCAAACCCGTGCCGGCGATAGAAGGCCTGCAGCTCCCCGGTGAGGTCTGGTTTGTCGCTCATCATCGTCAAGATGCCTTCGCGGCAATGTATCCGCGTGCCGCGCCCGGTTGCTCGCGTCTGAGGGCAAGGGCCGATACGTCTTCATCACACAAGCACTTTGTGACGACGGAGGCAGCGTGCCTTTAGCTCGCAGGCGCAAGTAGACGCGTCGCATCCAATGTGAGCGCGTGTCAGACCCGGCCGACAGGTGCGTAGCGGTGGAGCATGGTAGGCTCGATCCGCATTCTGGCGGTCCTTGAGTGTCGCTCGCTGTTTGCAAGACGCGAGCGGACCCAGGCAAAGTGGGATTTCGACCCGGCTCTGGTGGTACCCGGTGCGCGAAGCAAGCGCTCGTCCTGGTGAGCCAGGGCAGTCCTGTGCCAGTCAA
>JAGRHX010001136.1 GCA_020444775.1 Gammaproteobacteria bacterium | reverse complement strand
CGTCAGGCGCTGCAGCCCGAGTCCCTTTGGCAAACTGCTCATATGGTCGAATTCCCACATAGAGTCTTGTTCTGAGCGTGCATTGCACATCTAGAGCTGCCCCTTGGAGAAGCGCTGCCTGTGGGCATTCGCTCACCGCGGCCCGAGTTTGCTCGACGGGACTGGTGCAAAGAGCTGGCCAATGTCTTGTCCGGAGGTATTCGCTCGATTTCAACTCATTGATTCTCTTCATCTCTCTCATCCGCGCAGGCATTGCAGAACCTCCCGTTGAGTGGGCACCCACAGGGGCAGCAGAGGCGCGAGTGGGGAAATTTTCCGCGTGCAGTGGGGCGTAACTCACGGTCCCTGGCGAAAATCCACGGCGTATCTGCACTGGCACGATCTACCGACTTGCGCTGCGAGCAACTGACAAGGTGAGGTCACGATATCGCGCGCCGCAATCACTGGTCGCGGCTCCGCTCCGAGCCATGAGCACTGTTCATGGTCGCAGACCGGATGGGTCATGTTCGCGCGGTCGCAGGTAGGAACCCGGACTGAGCTCGTTCACAACAAGGCTCGACGATGAACGGTCCACCGAGGCAGTCGGCGACCCAGTGGGCCGCGCAGGTCACTGAGTCCCGAACCAGTAGCGAGTCCGAGTCGCAGTTCTGCGAACGCAAGGCGCTGGTGCTGGCCACCTTACGCCGCTGGCGGAGTCTGTACGGTGAGGCACGACGACGTCGGCGGCGGGTCGCCGCGCCGGCCTAGGCCTTCGTACCGGTGCTGACGGCGCCACGGCTTGCCGGCGTGGTCGCGCGGGTCGGCAGCGATGTGCGCATCGAGTCCTCAGCGCAGATGGATATCCATACCGTGGCGCATCTGGTGCGGGCAGTGCGCGATGGACGCTGAGCGCTGGATAGAGCGCTTCTAGCGTCCGATGCTGGCCAATCTCACGCACGAACGCCAGCCAGGGTAGCGCCCTGACCGTCGAGCATGCCACCGGTGCGCACCCCGAACTTGCCAAGCTGGATGTGCCGCCGCACGCCATCCGTCATACGACCGCGATGCACCTTGTAGCCTCACTCTCTCCCTTGCATGCATACCATCGCCACTACCCCAGCAGGACCGCTGGGTGCACTTGCCATTCTGTTTCCCGGCGACAACTGCGGTTCGCTCCCATTGAGAGAGTGCACCTGTCCACGGCGCAATGAGAAAGACCACACCACACCGCTGACACTCCGCCATGGCGCCACCTTGCATCCACGACCGTTCAGCCAGAGAACTGGCATGTGTGCCGCAGTCCTGCTCGGAATCAGACGTCCCCCAATGCAATCTGTCAGGCGGCCACGCGCGATCTACAAGGCTCGCGCTCTGCTACCATCCGAGTGACGGCCAATGGCCATGAGAATCCTTCGCACTGCCCGCAAGCAACACCCGGCCCGCGCCCGCCAACACCCCGACCAACCAGGAGCAGACCATGAGCGAACCGACCCATCACCATTCGGGACAGTGCCATTGCGGCGCCATCTCGATGGATCTGTGGTTCACCCAGGCGGCCGAGGAGATGCAGGTGCGGTCCTGTCAGTGCGAGTTCTGCACCCGGCACGGCTCGCTGACGGTGTCGGCGGCGGACGGTCGCGCGCTCATCACCATCGAGCCGGATCAGCTCGCCAGCTACCGCTTCGGCAGCAACACCGCGGCGTTCTTGATGTGCAGGCGCTGCGGCTGCTACGTCGGCGTGCTGATGGCCGACGGCGACCAGC
>JAGRHX010001135.1 GCA_020444775.1 Gammaproteobacteria bacterium | reverse complement strand
TTCCCCAAGAGCTTCGGACAGCACGATGTCCATATCGCCGCGCAGTGCCATCGCGTGCGGTGTCTTCAGCGTAATTGCTCGGCTCCAGAATGGCAGACTCAACGCTCGGGTTGAGATGAAGCAAAGTGCTGCGCCGCTTCTCGATATCTTGGAAAACATCCTGTCAGTAATCATCGACTGCTCCCCTCGTTTGAGGTCTCGTCTTCAGTGCTGGTTGCGGTTTGCCGTGAGCGTTCCGCATTTGCTGGCGACGCCCCTTTGTCTCGCTGACTCGTTGCCTCTTGGCCTTGTGCAAATCGGCAAGCGGGATGACGGTCACCAAGCTGGGCCCGAACGCTAGCAGTGGTGCCAGGGTCAGTCCTAAGGGAGTTCTAAGATTTGCTACCGGACTTCTATCGAAGCATCGAACAAAGCGCTTGATTGCCCGATTTGTGAATGAAATCACGCGTCGTCCATACATCCACGACGCAGCCCGCGCTCGTGGAGCATGTCCCCATCCAGTGGCGTGTGGACTACTGCGTCTGGCGAACCCATACTGCGATGGGTTTCCATCGTCGAATGCTGCCGCCGCGAGCGAGCCACACTCACGTTACAGGCCATGATCTACCAGTTCGGTACATGTGCTTTTGATGTCGAGCGCGAGGAGTTGAGCCGCGATGGGGCCGTCGTCGCTGTCGAGCCCAAGGCTCTGAGGGTCCTGCGTTATCTGATCGAGCGTCGTAATAGACTCGTGCCGCGAAGCGAGTTGCTGGAGGCCTGCTGGCCTGGCCAAGAGGTCAACGATTCCAGCCTCAACAACTGCATGAGCCGGATTCGTGAGGCGATCGGGCAACGCAAAGGCGAAGCGTCACTGATTCAAACCGTTCATCGTCGTGGCTACCGCTTCGTCGCGAGGGTCCGCGAGCCGCAGCTCGAAACGCTCGGCCCGGCGCCTGAAGAGGAGACGCCTGATGACGAGCTGCCTGACGCCGATTCGCGCGCAGTCGCCGGATCGCAGCCAAGGCCTCAGGCACTGCTGAGCAGGCCGCCGCGCCCGCCAGTCCCGCAGCCAGCTCCGTTGCCAGACGCGTCGCAACGGGCGCAACCGCTGTCATTCGATTCGAGCGAAGCGTCAGGAACGGTGCGGCGCTCGATTCCGGCGCAACATCGCCCTGCACCCGCCTCTATCTCTCCGGCCGATCGACGCCATGTGAGCGTGCTTTGTTGCACGCCTTGGGGAACCGATGCAGCCATCGACCAGCTCGATTCGGAGCTGCGCTACGAGCTGACGCAACGCTTCGTGTCGGCCTGCGCGGCGATAGTGGAGCGCGAGGGTGGCCACCTTTGCGCGCCGTGCGAATCGCGAGTAGTGGTGTACTTCGGTTACCCGCACGCCCACGAGGACAACGCGACACGGGCCGTTCGTTGCGGCCTGGCGCTGGTCTCGAGTCTTGCCGCCGAGCTGGCCTGCTGGTCCGAACCCACGCCAGCCCGGGCCATACGTGTGGGGATCGCCAGTGGACTGATGATCATGGATTCGGGCGGACCGGGACGTCCACCCATGGCCATCGGTGACGCATCCGACCGCGCGGCGGGGCTTTGCGCACTGGCCCAACCCAATACGTTGCTCATCAGTGAGGATACCCATCAGCTGGTCGAGCATGGATTCGACTGCGAACCAATCGATCAGCCAGGCGCAGGCGAGCCGGCGGCGCCATATCCAGCATACCCATATCCGGCATACCCATATCCGGCATACGAGGTGCGTGCCGAACGCGAGGTGCAAGCCCGAATCGCGACCACGTCGAGGCATGGGCTCACGCCTCTGGTGGGCCGAACAGAAGAGATGGGACTGCTCCTCGCGCGCTGGGATCTGGTCAAGGATGGCCAGGGCCAGGTCGTGCGGCTGCTGGGAGAGGCAGGCATCGGCAAATCGCGGCTGGTGCATGAGCTTGCGCATCGTCTCGCTGACGAGCCGCATCTCTGGCTCGAGTGCCGAGGCTCGCCGTACCATCGAAGCACCGCCCTGTATCCGCTCATCGAACCGCTGAGTCGACTGCTTGGCTGGCGGAACGACGACACCTGGGAAGTCAGGCTGGAGAAGCTCGGGTGCATGTTGGATCGTAATGGACTTCCCGCGTTTGACCTGGTGCCACTGCTTTCACTGCTGTCCTCACCTCCAGTGGCGCGCAAGGAGCCGGCACTGTCCGACCTCTTGCCAGAGCACTCCAGGCGCCGAGCCCTGCAAGGCATTGCTGCATTGTTTCTGGTGCAGTCGGAGCGGCGGCCCGTGGTGCTTGTCCTGGAGGACCTGCATTGGGTGGACCCGACCACGGTCGAGCTGATCGAGCTGCTGATGAGCCAGGTGCCGGCGCACACGATGTACATCCTGGTGACTTCCCGGTTAGACCGCCAGCCTGCATGGCACTGTCACTCGTACGTCGCGCATCTGGTCTTGGCCCGTCTGGCGCGTGCGCAGCTGCGAGAGCTCGTACAGCAGGCCGCGGGCGACAAGCAGCTTTCAGAGTCACTGTTGACAAGCATCGTCGACAAGGCAGACGGCGTGCCGCTGTTCGCCGAGCAATTGACCAAGGCAGTGCTGGAATCAGAGACGGGTGCGATTGCCCACGATGGGTCGGAGTCAGCTGCCTGCGCGGCGTCGATGCAGATACCCGTCACGCTTCATGATTCTCTGATGGCCAGGCTCGATCGACTCGGGCCGGCCAGATCAGTGGCCCAGATTGCAGCCGTCATCGGACGGCAATTCTCCGAGTCGTTGCTCCAAGCCGTCGTCGATCTCGATGCGGAAACGCTGCGAGCGCAGCTGTCTCGGCTCGTCGACGCCGAAATCCTTTACCGACGTGGATGGCCGCCACACACCACATACATCTTCAAGCACGCGTTACTTGCAGACATCGCGGCGCATTCGCTCCTGAATAGCACGCGGCAGCTCTATCATCAGAGAATCGTCCAGGCGATGAACGAGCGCTTCGCGGATATCGCGGAGGGCCAGCCCGAGCTCATGGCACATCACTGCACGGCCGCTGGCTATCACGACAAGGCCATAGGTCACTGGCGCACGGCCGCCGAGCTCGCGGTAAGGCGTTCGAATCACGTGGAGGCTATTACCCACTGCCGTGAAGCCCTCGGCCTACTGTCGAGGCTATCGGACACGCCGCCGCGTCGCGAGGAGAAGCTGCGTGTGCTGATTGCGCTCGGCCTTGCCCTGATGTCCACCAAGGGCTTCTCCGCAGCGGAAGTCGAAGCGGTGTACGGACGGGCACGCGAGCTTTGCAGCCAGATTGGAGACCCGCAACGGCTTTTCCCCATTCTGGTCGGTCTTCGCCGGTTCTACAGGATTCGAGGGCGTCTGCAGATTGCGAATCAGCTCGCCGAGCAGCTTCAAGTGCTGGCGCAACAGGCTGGCGATCGCCTGTATCTCCTGGAAGCGCATAGTGCCCTGGGCAGCAACTTGTGCTTCTGTGGGGAGTTCTCTCGTTCATACGAACATGCCGCACGCGGCTTGAAGCTCTACAAGACTGAGCGGCCGGTATGCTCTGCCTTTGCATCCGGTGTCGACCTTGGCGTGGATTGCCTGACCTACATGAGCGCCGCAACCATGGAGCTGGGCTATCCCGAGCAAGCACTGCAACGCATGGATGAAGCTCTGGCGCTGGCCGCGGAGCTGGACCATCCGCTCACGCTGGCCCGCGCCCTGGCAGGTGCGGCGTTACTTCATCAACGTCGGGGTGAACCGCAGCAGACCGCGATAAACGCGGAGAGTGCGATTGCCTTGTGTAGCCGACACGGGTTTACACAGTATCGCGTCCTGGCTGCCATCACACTCGGCTGGGCATTGAACGCCCAGGGGCACGCCACAGCCGGCAGGCAGCGAATCATTGAAGGAATCATTGAATGGAAAGCGACAGGGGCTGACGTGCTTCTACCGGTCTGGTTGGCCTATCTGGCCGAGGTGTACCGGTCAATGAACAGGGCCGAGGACGGAATATCTTGCCTGACCGAAGCATTCGCACTGATCGGCCGCACCGGGGAGCGCAGGTGGGCGGCGGAGCTCCATCGACTCAAGGGCACGTTGTTGCTTTCTCAGTCCCAGAGCAATCGCGACGCAGCCGAAGGATGCTTTCTTGAAGCCCTTGGAATTGCCCGGTCCCAGCAGGCGACATCGTGGGAGCTTCGCGGCAGCGTCAGCCTGGCGCGGCTCTGGCATCGTACAGGCAGGACTCGAGACGCCTACCACCTACTGGCGCCGATCTACAAACGGTTTACCGAAGGATTTGACACACCCGACCTGAGAGCCGCGAAAGCGCTGCTCGACGAAGTGGCTTGAGTCTGGCGCGGGCTGAGGCTCGGGAAACTGAGGATGGCCTGTCCATGATCCTGATTACCGAGCCGATCGCCTATCCAATCGTACTCAAGATCGGTTTCGACGGTGTATTGTTCGGGCTACTGGCTACAAAGGCGGTCGAGAGCGGAGCGATCACCCCGCCCGTAGGCCTCAATGCCTTCGTGGTCAAGAGCATGGTGCCCGAAGTGCCACTTGGAGAGGCGTTCAAGGGTTGTTGGCCATTCGTGCTACTGGAGCTGTGCATCGTCGCACTGCTGATAGCCTTTCCACAGATCGCCTTGTTCGCGTTGTCCCAGTGAGTGTCCCAGCCGGTTCTCCCAGGCGAAATTCCTTGGCGGGTGAATCGAACCTTGGCCAGTGTGGGGAGACGCTCTGATGAGCAGGAGATTCGACGGTCGAGTGCTGTTCCTGACCGGTGCCGCAGCGGCCAGCCGGAAACGGCTGATGGGCTTTGGCGGCGCCGCCGCCTGGCGTTTTCTGGAGGAAGGCGGGCGCGGGATCGTACTCACCGACGTGCACGATGAGCTCGGCGAGCAGGCCGCGGCCGAGATGCGTGAGCAGGGGCACGATGTGCTCTATCAGCATCTGGATGTGACCGACGAGGAGCAGTGGCGAGAGGCCGTGGCCAACACCGTCGAGCACTTCGGGCGCTTGGACTATCTGGTCAACATCGCCGGTATCCTGGACGCGCAGAGCCTGCTCGGAGTCGATACCCTGGTGTGGAAGCGAACCATCGAGATCAGCACGCTTGGTGTCTTCCTGGGTGCTCGCGCGGTCGCCCAGGCCATGGCGCGCAACGGTGGCGGTGCGATCGTCAACCTCTCGTCGATGGCCTCCAAGCAGGGCGCCGGCACCTACGGGACCGCCTACGCGTTCTCGCGCGCCGGGATGATCAACTTCACCAAATCAGAAGCCTTGCAGCTCGCGCCGCTGGGGATTCGAGTCAACGCCGTGTCACCCGGATGGGTGCACACGCCATTTACCGACTACCTGCATACCAACCCCGAGCAGCATGCCTACCGGATGGGTCGGGTGCCACTCAAGCGCTGGGGACAGCCCGAGGAGATCGCCGCCGGGATCCTGTTTCTGCTTTCCGACGACGCGAGCTATGTCACCGGTAGCGAGCTGTTGATGGACGGTGGTGTGTCGGCGGGTCAATACCGGCCGGAGAATCCCCGTTCGAGCGAGGACTGAGCGGGCGCCCGCGTTCGGGCACCCACCACGATTGCCGGTCTGGCGAACGCGATGCCGATCGTTCGCCGCCCCCAGCTCCGCCAAGGAGCCACGCAGCTCGTTCGAGTCCGCCGCGCAACGCGGCCAACCCTCAAGCCTTCACCGTCACCGGCAGGCGCGTCCGGTTCAGCATCCAGGTGATGAGCATCGCCGGCGCGCCCAGCAGCAGCGCGGTCAGATTGAGCTGTGCGTGGCTGTAGCCGACCAGGTCGCCGCCAGGCAGACACAGCACCAGCCCCGCGGCAATCAGGCTCAAGCGCAGCAGCCAGTCCAGCGGGTGATTGCGGCCCAGACTGCCCGCGCCTATCAAATAGCCCTGCAGACCGGCCGCGATCAGCACGATGCCGACGACCGCGGCCACGCAGACCGTGACCACCTCGAGCACGCTGCCGCGGCCGATGAGCGCCGGATTGAGGACGAAGAAGAACGGCACGAAGTAAATGATCGTGCCCAGACGCATGGCCTCGATGCCCGTCTTCAACGGGCTGCAGCGGGCTATGGTAGCGGCCGCGTAGGCGCCGATGGCGACCGGCGGCGTGATGAAGCTGATCATCGCCCAGTAGAGCATGAACAGATGCACCGCCAGCGGGTCCAGACCGGCGCGGGCCAGACCCGGACCGAGGGTGATGGCGAGGAACAGATAGGCCGCGGTCACGGTCATGCCG
>JAGRHX010001134.1:1901-3634 GCA_020444775.1 Gammaproteobacteria bacterium | reverse complement strand
TCCGACGGCGGATAGCCGCGCGCGTTGAAGGCAACGCATCGGTGCCTACGGCTGAAATGCTGGATCTGCTTCTCCCAGCTCCACAGGTCGCCCGAGAACTCATGCACGAAGACGATGGGCGTGCCCGTGCCTGCCGTCTCGTAGTACAGGCGAGCGCGTTCTGACTGGACATACGGCATGAAGATGCTCCTATTCGCTTCCCACCGGACTGGAGCGAATGCTGTCCGCTTCGCTCGCGCTTGTCGTACAGCATCGTCGAGTCTCGTCTAGTCCGGACGATGCGGCAATCTGGCAACACGTGCGCAGCCGGGGCGTGAACGCCAGGGCCGAGGGGCACGAAGGCGCAGTCCAGATGCGCAGTCCAGATGCAATGCGTTCAGCAGCGACTCGACGAGAGTCCGACGCCCTACCCGGAGCCACTCGTCATTCGATCTAGAAGCTGGTCACACCATGGCTGAATCATCCTGTCGCAGCCGCCGGCTCCGAGTACAAATGGCATTCCACCATCCCACCATCGACGCTCAGTGACTGCGGAGCACGTTGCTGACAGAGCGCCGCGGCGCGTGGGCAGCGCGGATGGAAGGTGCAGCCCGCTGGTGGATCGATCGGGTTCGGAAACGTCGCCCCGAGCTGCGCATCCGGCACACCGAGGCCGGGCTCTGATGTCAGCACCGAGTCCAGCAGCGCGCGAGTGTAGGGATGCCGAGGCGCTCGAAACAGCGATTCGCTCTCGGACTGCTCGATGATGCGGCCCAGATACATCACCGCAACCCGTGTGGCGATATGCTGGACCACGGCCAGGTTGTGGCTGATCAGCACATAGGTCAGCCCCAGCTCCTGTTGCAGATCCAGCAGCAGATTGAGGATCTGCGACTGCACCGAGACATCGAGCGCCGAGGTCGGCTCATCGCAGATCACCACCTCCGGTCGCATGACCAGCGCGCGGGCGATCGCGACCCTCTGCCGCTGGCCGCCCGAGAGCTGATTCGGGTAGCCGTCGTAGGCGCGCGCCGGCAGACCACACAGATCCATGATCTTGCGGACCTCGCGCGCCCACTCGGCGGGACCGCCGATGCCATGCACACGCAAGGGCAGCGAGATGATGGAGCCTACCGACTTGCGCGGATTCAGCGAGGAGTACGGGTCCTGGAAGATCGGCTGAACCCGACGCGCCACCGCCTTGCGGTCCAGGCTGGCCAGCGGCTCGCCGTCGATCAGCACCTCTCCCGAGGTCGGCGCCTGTAGGCCGAGCAGCATCTTTGCCAGGGTCGACTTGCCGCAACCGGATTCACCGACCAGCCCCAGCACCTCGCCCTTACCGACCTGCACCGAGACACCATTCACGGCCGTCAACGGACGTTTGGGCTGGAACATGCCTTGACGGACCTGGAACACGCAGCTCAGATCGCGGGTCTGCAGAATCGGCGCCCTGCTCATGGTGTGGCCTCGTTACCGTTCGCACGCGCCGCGGCCGAGCCGGGGTCGAGCACACAACGTACCTCGCGCCCGGGTCCCAGACGCTGCACCGGGATACTCGACAAACAGCTCTGCCCGGCGTAGTCACATCGATTGGCGAAAGGACATCCCTTTATATCACCGATGAGCGAAGGCACGATGCCGGGGATCGAGCCCAGATGCTCGCCATGCCGGGTACGCCCCGGGATCGGAATGCACCGCAGCAAGCCCTGCGTGTAAGGGTGCTTGGGGTCGGTGAAGATCTCGCTGGCGCTACC
>JAGRHX010001134.1:0-1810 GCA_020444775.1 Gammaproteobacteria bacterium | reverse complement strand
CGCAGCTCGCGCTGCAGATCCTTGAGCAGGTGCAGGATCTGCGCCTGGATGGTGACATCCAGAGCGGTGGTCGGCTCGTCGCAGATGAGCAGGTCGGGCCCACACATCAAGGCCATCGCGATCATCACCCGCTGGCGCAGGCCACCGGAGAGCTGATGTGGATACTGCCTGAGGCGACTCGCGGCCGCTGTGATCCCGACCTTCTCCAGCAGCTGGATTGCCCGCTCCCGCGCCTGCTGCGCACTCACCTTGCGATGCCGCCGCAGTGCCTCCTCGAGCTGATTGCCGATGGTGTAGGCCGGATTCAGCGAGGTCATCGGCTCCTGGAAGATCATGGCCATGCGCCGTCCGCGCAGATCCGACATGCGCCGCTCGTTCAGCTCACGGAGATCGACCCCGGCCAGCTCCAGTCGCTCGGCCGTGCGTCTGGCGCGGCTCGGTAGCAGATTCATCAAGGCCAGGGAGGTGAGTGATTTGCCACAGCCGGATTCACCGACGATGCACAGGGTCTCGCCACGGTCGACATGAAAGCTGATACCGCGCACCGCATGCAGGGTGCCCGCGGCCAGCGGGATGGACACGGCGAGGTTCTCGACCGTCAGGGTCGCTGCTTGGCTACTCATGGGGCGCCCTCAGCCGCGGTTCTCGGGCGCCGTGACGTCACGCACGCCGTCACCGAGCAGGTTCACCGCGAGCAATAACAGGAACAGCGCGCTTCCCGGAATGGCGATCAACCACGGGTCGAACAGGATGTAGTTGCGGCCCTCCGCGATCATCAGGCCCCAGGACGGCAGGGGTGGCTGCACCCCCAGGCCGAGAAAGCTCAGCGCGGCCTCGAGCAGCACCGCGTGGGCGAATTCCAGGGTCGCGACCACGATCAGCGGGTTCATGACGTTGGGCAGGATCTCGCTGACCAGGATCCGCCATGTGGAGCACCCCGCGGCCTGGGCCGCGGCGACGTAGTCGAGCGAGCGCACCTGCAAGGTGCTCGCGCGCATCACCACCGCATAGCGGTCCCACAGCAGCAGGCCGAGCACCAGGATGACGACCTGCAGCGAGCCACCGATGATCGCCACCACCGCAAGGCTCACCAAAATCACCGGCAACGACAGCCTGCACGTGATGAGAAAGGTGACCAGCATGTCCACCCGGCCACCGAAATAACCCGCGGCCACCCCCATGATGGTGCCGATGATGCCCGACAGTACCGCGGCGAACAGACCGATCATCAAGCTTATCCGGGCCCCGTAGATCAACCGGCTCAGGTAGTCACGACCGAGCTGGTCGGTGCCCAGGACATGCGCCCAGGTACCCTTGTCGTGCCAGATGGGCGGCTGGATGCGCGCCGAGAGGACCTGTTGGTAGGGATCGTATGGGGCCAATAATGGCGCCAGCAGCGCCATCAGCACGATGAGGCCGAGGATGCTACCGCCGATCATGATGCCGCGATGACCGAAGATGCGTCGCCGCAGACGCTGGCCCGGCGTCGGACCGACGATCTCTTCGGCGCCGGGGAGCGCGCTGGAGGTGCTGACGATGCTCATCTCAACCCACCCGGATCCGCGGGTCCAACCAGGCGTTCAACAGATCCGCGAGGAAGGTCAAGACCACATAGAACAAAGAGAACAGCAACAGCACGGCCTGCACCGTGGGAAAGTCGGAGCGTGAGATGGATTCCCAGGCGAGAAAGCCGGCGCCATGCAGCGCGAAAATGGTCTCGATGATGACCGAGCCACCGAGCATGAATCCGAACTGGACCGCGGCCAGGCTCACCACCGGGATGATCGCGTTGCGCAGCGCATGCTTGAAC
>JAGRHX010001133.1 GCA_020444775.1 Gammaproteobacteria bacterium | reverse complement strand
GGCGTGACCACGGCGGTGATGGGCAATTGCGGCGTCGGTTTCGCTCCGTGCAAGCCAGGCGACCGTGACAAGCTCGTCGAACTGATGGAAGGGGTAGAGGATATTCCCGGACCCGTGCTGCACGAAGGGCTCGACTGGCAGTGGGAGAGCTTTCCTGAGTATCTGGCGACGCTGGAGAAACGCGCACGCGACATGGATCTTTGCGTGTTGCTTCCGCATGCGGCGGTTCGCGTGTTCGTGATGGGCGAGCGTGCGATCAATCACGAGGCGGCGACCCGCGACGACATGAAGGAAATGCGCCGGATTACGGCCGATGCGATGCGCTCGGGTGCGTTCGGATTCTCGACGTCGCGGACGATCAGCCATAAGAGCCACAGCGGCGAGTACACGCCGACGCTCAAGGCCAATGAAGAGGAACTGCTCGAAATTGCACTCGGGATGCAGGACGCCGGCGCCGGCTTCATCGAAATTGTCTCGGACTGGAACCAGCCAGACCCGGCGAGCGAATTCGGTATGCTGCGCAGGGTTGTAGAGAAGTCGGGCCGGCCGGCAGTTTTCACGCTCAACCAGCGGCATGAAGAAGCGCGCAGCACGGTTTGGAGCGAGCTCATGGGGTACGCCGACGATGCGGTTCGCGATGGCCATTCCATCCGGCCGGTGACGGCGCCGCGTGCAATTGGATTGTTGATGGGGCTCGAAGGTTCGCAAAATCCGTTCTCAGGAACGCCGACATACAAGTCGATCGCCGATCTGCCGCTCGCAGAGCGGGTTTCGGCGATGCGTGATCCGGAGATTCGGGCGAAGATCCTTTCAGAAGACCGGTTCAAGGGCTCGACGTTCCCGCTCATCAATCGCCTCATGTGGCACCAGATGTTCCGCTTCGGTAACACCAACTATCTGCCGCAGCGCGAGGATTCGGTTGCGGCCATCGCGGAGCGCGAAGGGCGGTCGCCGGAAGAAGTGGCTTACGATCTGCTGCTCGAGGAAGAAGGCACGAACTTCCTCTATTCGCCGATCGTCAACTACTTCAACTTCGACATGTCGGCGGTCGACACCATGCTATCGAACCGGAACGTCATCATGGGGCTGGGCGATGGCGGGGCACACGTCGGCTTCATTCTCGACGCCGGCTTCCCGACCTGGCTCATGACCTACTGGGGACGCGAAACGGGCCGCTTCCCGATGCCGGAAGTTATTCGCCGCCTGACGTCGGATACGGCTGGCGCGGTGGGGCTGCACGATCGCGGCGTCATCGCTGTGGGCAAAAAGGCGGATCTCAACGTCATCGACTACGACAAGGTGAGCTTCGGAAAGCCGTACGTGACGTACGATCTGCCGGCTGGCGGCAAGCGCCTCCTTCAGAAGGCTTCAGGGTACGATGCGACGATCGTGTCGGGGGTAGTGACCTACAGAAACGGCGAGGCGACCGGAAAGCTTCCAGGAACGATCGTGCGTGGACAGCGCTCGCAGGATGGCACGCCACAGGTTATGGCTGCTGAATAGGCCTCGAGGTTTTCGTCGGTCGGCAAGCCGATTGGCGTCAGTGAAAGCGGGCGACGGAACGGCATGAATCGGCTGTATCGTTCGTCCGCTTTTTCGTGGAATGCGCCGGGGGAGTGGCGCCGCCGATCGTTCAGGCGGTGAGCGTCGTCAGACGGTCGAGGCGGCGGCGGTGTCAGGAATAGGCGAGGCGGCCGACGCTGCTCTAGATCGGGGATAGCCGCGAAGTGTGCCGCGACAGAGTCCGCCCACCAAGCGGTTTGGGCCGGAACGTAACCTCACCGATCGACGTCATTCCATCAGTGACATTTCCGCGCGCCTGCGGTTTAGCTATGTCAACTCGCCCTCGTTTTGATCCAGGTCGACGATGGCACGCAGGAACGCGGGCCTGCCGGTGCCCGAAGCGCCGCACGCTCCGGCCGTGCCCTCGAGGGTCACCGGCCCGAAGCAGGCGGTCGAGAGGGCCGCGATCGGGCGGCCGTGCTCCAGGCCGGACGACGCCGGCTTATTCGGCGGCGATGCTCGACGTTTGCGCAAGGTTGAGGCCTTCGGCGCCGTCTCGACCTATGCGGCCCTGCTTCAGGGCGGCGGCGATACGATCGATTTCCGCTTGGCTGAGTTTCATGAGGGGCGGGCGGACGACGGCGCGATCCTGTCGGCCGAGTAGCACTGCGGCTTCCTTCATGCGATTATGCATGTCGTGGAACGGTGGCGCGTAGAAGGCCTGGGTTATCGGCTGCATGCGATCGTTTATCGCCCGGGCGGTATCGAGATCACCGCGCTCAATCGCCTGGAACAGCGCGACCTGCAAGTCGGGAATGATGCTGCC
>JAGRHX010001132.1 GCA_020444775.1 Gammaproteobacteria bacterium | reverse complement strand
AGTAGGGATGGAAATTGCCCTTGCGTCGAGCGCGGCGCCTGCCGAACAGATTTCGAAGCCGGTTGGGTCTATAGCGACCGTAGCCTGCGAATACTTCGTCCCCACCCTCACCGGTGATCACCACCTTGAGCTGTCTGGCCGCCTCGGCCGCCAGACGCAACGTGGGTAGGTTTGCATAGTCGAACATCAGCTCGTCAGCCGACCAGACCGCCAGAGGCAACCAATCGATCAGCTCTTGCCGACCCAGCTTCAGTGGATGATGGTGAGCGCCAAGAGCCTTCGCGGTATGCGCGGCCAGGCTCAGCTCGTCCTTGCCATCGCTGAAGCCGACCGTATAGGCATCAATCGGCGCTTCGACCTCGTCACGCATCAGACTCAACAGACTCGAGGAGTCCAGACCGCCCGACAGGAAGATGCCGACCGGAACATCACTACGTAGATGCTCACGCACGCTGTCGGTCATCAGCTCGTCCAGTGCCTGCACCGCGGCATCGAAGCTCCGGGGCACCTCGGCAACCGGAAGCGGCTGCCAATAGCGAATCTGGCGGCGGATGCCGCTGCCATCGACTTCCATCCACTCACCGGGCAGCAACCGCTGGATGCGTGCGAACGGAGTCTGCCGGCCGGTCGAGTAGTTCTGTTCGAGCGCAGCTCTGAGCGCGGCAGCGTCGAACTCTGGCTCCGTTGGGAGCAACGGCAACAAGGCCTTGATCTCGGATGCGAAGCCGAACAGCCCTTCGGACTGGATATAGAACAGCGGCTTGATACCGAGCCGATCACGCACCAGCGTCAGGCGCTGTTGCTGTCGGTCGAAGATCGCAGCAGCGTACATTCCACGCAAGCGATCGAATGCCGCTGGCCCGTGCTTCGCGAACAGCTGCACGATTGTCTCGCTGTCGGAGCCGCTGGCGAACTCGCAGCCCGACTGACGCAGCTCCTCGCGTAGCTCCACGTGGTTGTAGACCTCGCCATTCGCAATCAGCGCGTAGCGACCCTGCTCAGCATATAGCGGCTGCGTTCCGGTCTGAAGGTCGATGATAGAGAGCCGGGTATGCGCCAAGGCGAAGGACCGTTCTATCAAGCACCCCTGCTCGTCCGGACCTCTATGTGACAGCGCAGCCGTCATTCTCGAAACAACTGTTTCGAGGCGCTTCCGATCTGCGCAGATCAATCCCGCGATACCGCACATCAGCCGATGCGACGCAAGCGCCGGTAGAGATCCAGATAGGCGCCAACAATCGCGGCCTCACTGAATTTTCGGTCGAGAACCATTCTGGCCCTGCTGCATAGCGCCTCGCGTTCGGATGGATTAGCAGCGAGCAGCTTCGCGATCGCCTGTGCCAACGCATCCGGATCGTCAACCGGCACCAGATGCCCGGTTTCGGCATCTTCGATCAGCTCGGAAGGGCCGGCGGCGCGCGTGGAGATCACCGGCACAGCCTCGGACCACGCTTCCAGTATGACGTTACCCAGAGGCTCGTGGCGCGACGAGCAGACGAACACATCGGCCAGTTGCAGGTGCGCGGCGATATCATGCTGCCAGCCGGGCATGTGGACGCGATCGCTGACCCCGAGCGAAACAGCCTGCTGGCCAAGCGTGCTTCTCAGCGGCCCGTCACCGAGCAGCAGCAACACCGTTCTTCGGCCATCAGTATCGATGCTCAACCGTGAGAAGGCTTCCAACAGAACATCGAATGCCTTGTTTCTATGCAGACGACCCATGGCAACGATGACCCGGTCGTCCTCACACAGCCCGTAACGCTGTCGAAGCTCGGTTCTGTGTGCTTGCGTGACTGCACTTTTGCGATCGACGAAGTTACCGATCTGGAACACGCTCCGCGACGGCAAGCCCTGGTCGATCAGATAATCGCAGATGCCACGCGTGTTCCCGACCCAACAGTCGGCATGCCTGTAGGTATCGACACGATAGTAGCCACCTAGTCTCGCGACATGCAGCACATCACTGCGATGGATCCGCGTCACGCTGGTCGCGCGTCCCATATAGGTCTGCACGATGCTCGGTCGATGGCGTTCCATCAGCTTACGCAGCTTGAGCCTGGACAGCAGATCCCAGGGTCCGCGCATCGGCACGTGCAGCTGCTCGACGCCAGCATCCAGGTGATCGTTCAGCTCGCTGCCCGGTCGGGTGACCGTGATGACCTCCTGCCCTTCGCGGGCCAGCGCCCCGGTCAGGCGAATGAAGAACCGTTCAGCGCCACCCATACGACCGCTGCCGATGACGTGCATCATCCGCATGACCAGCTCACTCCCCTTCAGTGCGCCGTGTCGGCGCGTTGTCGTCCTCGGCCTCGGACCAGGCGATAAGCCAGAAGTAGCCCGCGATGGCGAGTCCCGCGATCCACCACACCCCAGTCAGGTCCACAAGCAGTGCGGCCTGCAGCACGAACATGCCAATTCCGGCAAGACCGGCGTCGAGCACGTGGGTACGGGTGGCCGACCGCGGGCTACGGCGGTCGGCGGCCAGCAGCGCGCCGAGCAACGCCGCCAGCCAGGACAGCAGCAGGCAGATACCGACGATGCCCTGTTCGAGCCACAGCTGCAGGAACAGACCGCCCGCGGAGAGGGTCAAGACGGACTCGGAGCTCATGCGGTCGAGCCGGTTCGTGGGCTCTGCTCGAGCCCGGGCCAGCGCGTGCGCGCCATACCCCTGGAGCGGCGAGGATCGGACCAGCGCCAGGGTTGGCAACAGCGCGGGATCGGCGGTGCTAACGAACGGCGGCGCGGCAGCAGACCGAACCCAAGCCGATAATGCGGGCTCCGTCAGCAGCCAGGGCGCCGACATCAGCATCATCGAGATACCCAGATAGCCAACCAGCACGATCCGCCGCAGACCGAGCCGGGCAAATGCGTACAGGGCCGTGGCCGCCAGCTGCATGAGGAGGATCGCACCACCACCGAGAACCAGGAGGGTGAGGACAACCGCACTGAGCACAGCGATGAGCTTCAACCGACCAGCGCCAATCACCACCAGCAGGGCGATGGCGGGCCAGCAGGCCAGCATCAACAATGCGCTTGCCGGCAGCAGATTGTCGGTCGGATCCGCGACCAGCGACAGATTGCCAAGCGGCATGTCCAACAACTGCTCGCCCAGACCGAGCATCACCAGAAGGGCGATGCCGACCAGATAGGCTCTGGACAGCCGTGAACGGGCGGCCGGACGCAATGCACGAGCCGTGGGCAGCAACAGCCATGCTGCCACCAGGCTGACGAGCGCAGCGGCCGACTCGAAGATCGCGGCCTCCACGTCGACTGCCCAGGTGCACGAGAGCGCTGACCACCCAATGACGAACAAGGCCAGATTGCGCACCGCGGGCAGGCCGTCGCCGCTCGCCGGGTTGCGCTCGCTGTTCGCCATACGCGCCAGTACCGTCACTACGACGAGCAGGCCCGCCATGGCTCCACTGGCGTACAGCGCCATGGGTCCGAAACTGAAGGCGGCAGCTAGGAACAGGGTCGCGACCGGTCCCTTCTCGAGGTCCGGGTCGATGCGCCCGAGGTCGCGTAGCTCGCTCAGACGCATGTGCAGCGTACACCCCAAGGTTGGGCTCGAAACCCTGCAGGCGCACGGACCGCGAGAATCCGACGAGCCATGTCGGCGGCCGGGCCAGGGCCGCGTAAGGGCCGGCGCGGGCACCGAGGCACGCATTCGGCGCGTCTATAATGCAGGTCAGTCCGCCATGCTGAGCAGGGTCGCTGTGATGCCAAAGCTGTCCGCCGTCGTGACCACGTTGAACAACGCGAAGACCCTGGAGGCCTGTCTGGGCAGTCTGGGCTTCGCCGACGAGATCGTGTTGCTCGATTCATTCAGCAGCGACCAGACCCTCGAGATCGCGCGCAGTCACGGCTGTCGAGTCCATCAGCATGAATTTCTCGGTTACGGAGCACAGAAGCAGTCAGCCGTGGAGAAGGCAACGCACGACTGGATTCTGCTACTGGACGCCGATGAAGCCGTGTCAGCCGAGCTGGCGGACGAGATCGGCAGGCATCTTCAGCACGAGCCGGACTGTGCCGGCTTCGCGCTGCCACGCCTGGAGCAGTTGTTCTGGCGCATGTGCAGCCCACACACCGCGCTCAACCATCATCTTCGCTTGTTCGACCGCCGCCGCGGCGGTCTGTCGAACATGCCGGTACACGCCGCACCCAAGGTCGATGGACGGGTGCGGAAACTGAATGCTGTCTTCTATCACTACGGCGAGCCGGACATCCACTCCAAGGTAGCGAAGATAAACGCCTATTCGAGCGGGTTGCTGGGCGACAAGCTGGCTCGTGGCAAGCGCTTCAGCGCGCTTTCAGTGCTGTTCTATCCACCATTCTTCTTCTTCAAACTGTACGTGCTCAAACGCAACTTTCTCAATGGCTGGGGCGGTTTCTTCACCTCGGTCATCGGCGCGTTCTACGTCTTTCTCAAGTACGCGAAGCTGCACGAGCATCAGCAGTTCGAGAAGTACGGCGACGCCTTGATGCCGGATAATGCGCCACCTCATCCACGCCTGGATGGTCTACCCGATACCCCCATCTGATAATCGCTGTCACCGAGCGCGTCCAGGTCGCTTACCGCGGCCCCGCTCATCCAGCGCAAACGATTCGCAATCTCCTCCGGCCGTAGCAGGCGCATGCAACTGTGGTGCTCACAGTGCTTTCGGTAACAGTTGATGCAGTCCAACCGCGCCTGGATCCAGCGCACCTCGGGTCCGGCGGGCACGACCATACGCGGATCGGTGGGACCGCAGATGACCAGCATGGGACGGCCGGTCGCGGCCGCCACATGCGCGGTGCCGGTATCGTTGGCGACGATGAATCGGGCGCCCGCGCACAACGGTATCAGCTCCAGCAGGCCGGTCTGCCCACACAGATTGTGCACCGGCACCCGCGCCACGTCGGCTATGCGCTGGCATTCGTCGACCTCGTCGGCGCCACCCAGCACCAGCAGCGCATCGAGTGGTTCTGAGGCCTCCCGGGTCGATGTGCCGCGACTGCCACCATCGGCCAGGTCATCGCCCCAGAGCGGACCGGCGACCAGCTGATCGGCCAGACGTGCAAAGCGTTCCGCACCCCATCGTTTCAGATAGCCGACCACCTGGCTGCCGGGCAACAGCACGGCATAGCGCCCCGGCCGCAGGTTCAAGGCGTCGAGCTTACGGGCCGCGGCATCGCGATCGTCAGCGCTGGGATGCAATACCGGCTTGTCGACGCTCGGGCTGATACCCATGGCTTCGAGCAACCGCTGGATGCGGGTCAATGCGTGCACCGGTTCGGGTATCCGCGTCGGTGCGATGTTATAGGGAAAGCCCGGTGCATTGCCGACCCGGAACCGAGCGCCGCCGCCGCTCAGCCACAGCAGCGAAAGCAGCAACCGGGCCCGATCACTGCATTGGAAGTCGACAATCAGATCGTAGCGCTCGCGTCGGATCGACCGGAGCCACTGGAACATGCGACGCCATTGGGCGCTGCGATCGCGAAGCGGGATCGCCCAGACATGGCTGAACCTGGGATCTGAACGGAACAGTCCATCCCAGGGCGGTAAGGTATTCAGATGCAGTACAGCGCTGGGAAAGGCACGGTGCAGCTCCTCGAAGCCGGCGCTGGCCAGTGCGACATCACCCATCGCGCTCCAACGGATGACCAGGATCTTGCGGATGTCGTCGCGGCCGGTCAGGCGCTTGCTGCCACTGCTGAACACGGGTGCCTCTGTGCGTCACACTGCCAGTGGTTCAATGCTGTCCGGGCAACGGACCGCTATTTACCTATGCAGAAGGTAGAGAAGATGCGACCGAGCAGATCATCGGCGGTCTCTACACCTATGATCTCGTGGAGCATGAGCTGGGCATCTCGTAACTCCTCGGCGGCCAGCTCCGCTCCGGCGTGGTGCTCCAGCGCATCGCGGGCGGCATCGACACGCAGCAGACAGCGCTCGATGGCCAGCACGTGACGTTCGCGGGCGCTGAACTGCGCATCCGTGGGGTCCGACAAGCCAGCCCGTTCCAGCATCAGCTGACGCAGGGCATCCAGACCTTCCCCGGTCTTTGCCGAAAGCCAGACACCGGACTCACCCGCCGTCGCCGCGGCCTTACATAGATCGACCTTGTTGTAGACGTCAATCACCCCCAGCGTAGGCCGATAGGGCAGGCTCCAGGTGGGCTCCTCTACCGTACCCAGACGTGCATCGTGGACGCGAAGAATCAGGTCGGCTTGCGCCAGTTCCGCGTGAGCGCGTTCGATACCGATCCGCTCGACCGGGTCGTCGCTCGATCGCAAGCCCGCGGTGTCGGCCAGCTCGAATGACAGACCATCGATCTCGAAGCGCTCGCGAACGACATCGCGGGTGGTGCCCGGGACGTCGGTGACGATCGCCGTGTCACTGCCGGCCAACGCGTTGAGCAGGCTTGACTTGCCGACATTCGGATGACCGGCAAGCACCAGTCGCACCCCGTCGCGCAATCTCTGGCCTTGACGGGCCGCGAGCAACGTCTGCTCGAGCTGAGCCATGAGCGACTGCAGACGATTGCACACGTCGCTCTCGGCCAGCACGTCGATGTCCTCCTCGGGGAAATCCAGACTCGCCTCGACCAGCACCCGTAGCTCGCGGAGCAGATTCACGCTGGCTTCGATGCGCTGTGAGAACACTCCTCGCAAGGACTGCTGCGCCGACCGGGCCGCCTGCAAGGTGGACGCTTCTATGAGATCCGCGACCGCCTCCGCCTGGGCGAGATCGAGCCTACCGTTCAGATACGCGCGTTCGGTGAACTCACCGGCTCGCGCCGGTCGTGCTCCGAGCGCACAGGCGCGGCGCAGCAGCTCCTGGAGCACCACCATGCTGCCGTGGGCCTGCAGCTCCAATACGTGCTCACCGGTATAGGAGCGTGGCGCCTCGAAATAAAGGGCAATGCCGCGATCGATGGACTCGCCGTGCTCGTCGAGAAAATCCTCGAGCACCGCCCGATGCGATTCGGGCAACCTGCCGCTGGCCAGAAACCCGCAGGCAAGCATCGGAACCCGCTCGCCCGACAAGCGCAGAACGCCGATACCGCCGCGCCCGGCGGCCGTCGCAATGGCCACGATGGTGTCTCGTGCGGCGCTCGGTACGGTCAATTCAGCGGCGCCTCGGAAAGCGTTGCGGCAAAGGTCTGCCCAGGATGAGCGACGGCATTTCGCGCGAAGCAGTCACCGATTCACACCCAGTATGCCGACTCGAACGATCAGTCGGCTCCCATCCGCTTGTTGATGACCCACTGCTGTGTGATCGACAACAGGTTGTTGCAGATCCAGTAGAGCACCAGTCCAGAAGGGAAGAACAGGAAGAAGAAGGTGAAGACGACCGGCAACAACCGCATCACCCTGGCCTGCATCGGATCCGGGGGCGGCGGATTCAGCATCTGTTGCACGAACATGCTGGCGCCCATCAGGATCGGAAG
>JAGRHX010000072.1 GCA_020444775.1 Gammaproteobacteria bacterium | reverse complement strand
AGATCTGCGGCACGGTGTGGCGGCCCGAGCGCTCCATCATCTCCTTGCGCCGGGCAGGCTCCCGGTCCAGGTCATAGACCGTGTATTCGACCTGCTTCGCATCCAGCAGGCGCCTGGCCGCCATGCAATAAGGGCAGAAGCGAGTGCTGTACATCTCGATATTTGGCATGGGCTCTCCTGGAACACCGCTGTGAACACTGCCGGGCCTCTGGTCGGGTCGTCCCGCCGCATGGGCTGGCCGAAGCCCCATAGAGTACGCAATCTGTAATAATCGCGCTGCCGCATGGTAGGCATCACGAGCCGTGTCTGGAAGGTCCGTCGCCTGACGGTGTCTGCGCCGCCGCCGTGACGCCTGCGATGCCTGAACAGGTGGCCGCGTCGCGGCTGCTGGTTACCGGATCCCCTAGCCGTACCCATTGCCGCAGCCCGTGGGCGGACGACCGTGTAGAGCCGTGACCCGACCATCGACACTCGCCAAGACCACGCCGCCATCCTGCGAGGACGTGGTCGCGCGCGAGCGCCTGTTCGAGCTGCTCGACCAGAAGCGACGTGCGCCAGTGGTCTGGGTGGATGGTCCACCGGGCTCGGGCAAGACCACCTTGCTGGCCAGCTACGTCGCGGCCAGGGGCATGACCGCCTTGTGGTATCAGATCGACCGCGGCGACTCGGATCTGGCGTCCTTCTACTACGTGCTCGCCGATGCCCCCAGGGCGGAGACCAAAGCCACCGACGAGTCGCCGGACGAGCGAGGTGTGGCTACCGGGCTGCCACTGTTCACCAGTGAATACCATGCCGATGCCCCGGCTTTCGCGCGCAGTTTCTTCCAGGCGCTGTTCGACCAGCTCGGCGCATCCTTCGCGCTGGTGCTGGACAACTACCACGAGCTGACACCGCGCTCCGGTGTGCACGAAGCACTGCGCGAGGCCGCGCAGATGCTACCGCCGGGCTGCAACCTCATCGTCGGCAGTCGCGGCCCGCCGCCGCCAGCGCTGGTGCGGATGCGCGCCAACCGTCAGGTCGAGCTGATCGGCTGGGCCGATCTGAAGCTGAGTCCGGACGAGTCGGGTTCGATCGCCAGCCGCTGGCATCCGTCCCTTGATCTCACGATGCTCGCCAGGCTCTATCAGGTCACCGAGGGCTGGGCCGCGGCACTGGTCCTGACCCTGGAGCAGCAGATGGCCGACGGGCTGTGGCTGACCGCGCCGAGCGGCGCCCCGGAAGATCTGCAGGACGATCTGCCGGACGATCTCGGGATCGCCGCCAAGCCGCAGCTGGTCTTCGACTACCTGGCCGGTGAGCTGCTCGATGGCCTGCCCGAGCCACTCACCGATCTGCTGTTGAAGACCGCGTTCCTGCCGGACATCACCGCGCCGATGGCCGGGGAGCTGACCGGTATCGTGCAGGCGTCCGAGCTGCTCGCGCAGCTGCACCGGACCAATCAGCTGATCAGCGTGAAACGCGGCAGCGACGGGGCACGCTATCAATGTCACCCACTGCTACAGGAGTTCCTGCGGCAACGCGCACGTGCGGTGCTCGGTGAGACGAATTGCCAGGCGCTGCAGCGGGCCTCGGCGAATCTGCTCGAGGCCGAGAACCGGATCACCGAGGCGGCCGCCCTGTACGCAGAGATCGGCGATCTGGAATCGGTTCAGGATCTGGTCATCAGCCACGCCGCGACGGTCCTGGCGCAGGGCCGGGCCGAGACGGTGGAGGCGTGGATCGGTCTGCTGCCGGGGGCCGCGCAGCTGTTGCACGAGGCGTGGCAACCGGACCAGGTCGTGGCACAGCGCTGGCCTTACTCGCCGTGGTCGATCTTCTGGCTGGCCACGTGTCGACTGCAGCGCGCGCCGGGTGATGCACGGCGTCTGTACGAGCTGGCACTGGCGGCTTTCGAGTTGCGCCAGCCGGACGACCGTCGCGGCCGTCTGCTGACCTGCTCGGCGGCCATGGACGCGATCATCTACGAGCTGGACGACCTCAGTCAGCTCGAACGATGGATAGCCGTGGTCGACAGCGAGCTCGAGCGTGATCCACACATCGACGACGCCGAGACCCGCGCCCGGCTCAGCGTGAGCATGCTGATCGCGCTGGTCTTCAGACGCCCGCAGGCCGCGTCCATCGCCAGCTGGGCGGAACGTGCGCTATTGGAAACGCAGTCCATAGACGACACCAACGTGCGAATGTCGGCGCAGCTGCTGGTGGCGATCAATCTGAACTACACCGGACAGTTCTCCAGGGTCCGTCGCTTCATCGATGAGCTGCAGGCGATGTGCGAGCGACCACACGTGTCGCCGCTGGTGCTGACCACGCTGAAGGCGGTCGAGTCGATGTATTTCATGCTCACCGCCGACCACGAGCGCTGTAGCCGGGCGGTGGAGGCCGGTATCGAGATCGGCCGGCACAGCGGTGTGCACGTGTGGAGCTTCCACCTGCTCTCGAACGGCGTCGCCGGTGCCCTTGGGGCGGGCGATCTGGCTGCCGCCGACGAGCTGCTGCTGAAGATGGGGGAATTCGCCGCCAGCGCGCGTCGTCTGGACCGTGCCGGTCTGCACTATTTCCAGGCCTGGCGAGCGGCGCTGGATGGACGCACCGAGCTGGCACTGGAAGCGCAGCAACGCGCCTTGTCGCTGTCCAGCGAGGTGGGCTGTCCGTTCTACGAGGCCTTGTGTCGGGTCGCCATGGCGGATCTGATGGCTGGGGTCGGGGACCGGCGCGCGGTGTTCCGGCACCTGCGTCTGGCGCGGCGGATCATGCGCCCGGTACAGAACAAATGGTTCGAGTTCATGGGGTTCATGGTATTTGCCTCGATCTGCGAGCAACTCGGGCGACGCCGGCTGATGATGCTGGCGTTGCGGCACGCGTTGGCCATCGGACGCGAGTTGGGCTTCAGGCATTTCCTTTGGTGGCAGCCGGCCCACGTGTCCAGGTTGTGCGCGGTAGCGCTGACCGAGGGGCTGGAGCGTGACTTCGTTTGTGAGCTGATTCAGCAACGTCGACTGGCGCCGCCGCCCATGCCCCCTTCGGACTGGCCTTGGCCGATACGCGTGCGCACGCTGGGCGGCTTCCAGATCGAGCGTGACGGCGAGACCTTGCGTGTGAATCGCGCGCAGAAGCCGATGCTGCTGTTGCAGCTGCTGATAGCGATGGGCGGCCGCGACGTGCCGGAGCAGGCGCTGGCCGCGGCCCTGTGGCCAAACGTCGATGCTTCCTATGCTCGCAACTCGCTCAACACCAACCTTTCACGTTTGCGTAAACTGCTCGGCGACGACCAGGTGGTGAGCATCACCGGTGGACTGATCCAGCTCGACACCAAACGTTGCTGGGTGGATAGCCTGGCGCTCACCGAGGTCTTCGAGCGGGTCGACGGGCTGCTCGGCGCGGGTCCGGTCGAGGACCTGTCGGGTTGGAACCGGCTCGAGGCGGCGGCCGCGCGCATCGGCGATCTATACCAGGGCGCTTTCCTGGCCGGTAGCGGACTGGACCTCGCGGTGGTCGAGGCGCGCCGCGAGGCGCTGCGTGACGCCCTGATCGTGAGCGTGCTCGGTCTTGCGGCCGAGATCGAGAGATCGGGTAATGTCGACCAGGCCTGCGCGCTATTGCGTCGAGGTCTGATCGTGGAGCCGCTTGCCGAGCCGATCTGTATCGCCCTGGTCGAGCTGCTGTTGCGTCACGGCCGGGCCAGGGCCGCGGCGGGGCCGCTACGCGATCATGTCCGCGCGCTGCGAAGCGCTGGCGTGCAGGCTCGCTCGGCGCTGATGGACGCGCTGTACGCGCGGGTCATCGAACAGACCGATCTGATACGCGAGTGACGCCAGGACACGGCATCCTGGCACCGAGGTGCCCATCATCGCGCACCGAGGCGAAGCATGTCGTCACCGCCCTCGGCCGGACCAGGCGCGAGTCGATGCGCGGTGATGACCATCAACAGTGGAGAGTCATCGTCTCATGAGCATTCATGCAATGGCGGCCGGTGTGGCCAGCCTCAATGGCGCGGGAGCCATTCTCGACGTGTTCTACCCCGACATCGTGTTCGAGGCCGAGGTCGCGCTCGCCGAGCGCGCCGCTGGCATCGTAGGGCTCGCGGACGACCAGTCCTGGACACGACTGAGCGCGGCCAGCGCTCGACAGCTGGCAGAGGCACTTCCGCCGTTGGCCGAGAGCCTGCTGACGATCGCTGGAGGTGTCGATTCGATGCCGTCGGATCGGGCCGCTGTGTTCACCCTGCTGCGTCGGGACGTGGCGCTCGAGAACGCGGCCGAGGCCTATCTAAAGTTGCATCTGCTGTCGCATCGCCTGGTCGCGCCGAACGCCCAGAACCTGCAGAACCTGTTCGCGGTGCTACCCAACGTCGCCTGGACCAGCGAGGGCGCGGTGGACCCGAGCGAGCTGAAGCAGCGCCAGCTGCAGGCACGGCTGCGCGGTGGGCATCTGCAGGTCTACAGCATCGATAAGTTCCCGCAGCTGTCCAACTACCTGGCGCCGTCCGGGGTCCGCATGGCCGACGCCATCCGGGTGCGACTCGGTGCCAGTCTGGGTGAGGGGACCACGGTCATGCACGAGGGCTTCGTGAACTTCAACGCCGGCGCGGCCGGGCCGAACATGATCGAAGGTCGGTTGTCGCAGGGCGTCACGATGGGTGCGCATTCGGATCTGGGGGGCAGTGCCAGCACGATGGGCACGCTGTCCGGCGGCGGCACCATCGTCAACTCGCTAGGCGCGAACTGCCTGGTGGGCGCGAACGCCGGGATGGGGATCCCGCTGGGTGACCGTTGCACCATCGAGGCCGGGCTCTACATCACGGCCGGGACCCTGGTCACGGTGCTCGACGAGGACGGCCAGGTCGTGAACACGGTCAAGGCGCGCGATCTCGCCGGTCAGAGCGACATGCTGTTCATTCGAAATTCGGTGAGTGGACGGGTGGAGTGCCGTACCAATCGTCGCGCGATCGAGCTCAACGAGGCCCTGCACAAGCACAACTGACGTTCCTGGCCGCTGGTCTGGTGGCGGTCACCCGCCAGCAGCGGGCGGTACCGCTGGCATGTCAGGCGCATGTGGCGGCCTCAGAAGCTTGCGAGCTGCTGCTGGGTCGGCTCCGCGCAGCAGTACCAGGCCTCGCTCATTCGCGGTGGCGATGTGGTGTCGGCAGGACCAGACGGGCAGGGCATGCTGGCCGCGGAGCAGCCGAGTGCCGCGCGGGTCGTTGCCCAGGCCTGCTCGAAGAAGCGTTGACGCGACCAGGCGGCCTGCTCGGCGCGCTCGGCAAGCGCCATCAGCTCGGCCTGCAGGGCGTCAACGGCGGGCTCCGGGTGATGCCACGGATATCCCAGCGTTCGCAGGTCGTACGGCTCGATGTAGCGTTGCATCTCGTCCAGCTCGAGCAGTCGGGAGCCCTTGGGGATCAGCAGCCTGATGGCGAGCTGGATGGGGGAGATTGCCTCGACCAGACCCTGCTCGGCGATGATCCGCAGCGTCTCGGCGTAGCCGCTCAGGCTCGTCCAGGGGGTGAAGGCCACGAAGGTCGGGGCCAGATGCAGCCGGTTGGCGCGCAGCAGCCGATGCGCCTCGATGAAGTCCGCCGCAGTGTGCCCTTTGTCCAGCCTGGCGAGCACCGTGTCGTCCAGCGACTCGACCGCGCTGGTGATGAACAAGCAGTTGGTGTCGCGCAGCTCCGGCAACAGCGTCCGGTGCGCGAGCAGATGCTCGACCTTGATGGTCACATCGTAGGTTAGTTCGGGAAATTCCCGGTGCAGGGCCTCGATCACCGACAGGGCGTGGCCCGGCCCGTTAAAAAAGTCGGGGTCGCCAAAGGTGATGTGTTCAGCCCCGGCCGCGACCTGCTGCCGGATGTCGGCCAGCACCACCTCGGCCTGCACGATGCGGAAGCGGCCGCCGTAGACCGGCACAATCGGGCAGTGGCGGCACAGATGCTTGCAGCCCCGGCTGGCCTCGGTGTAGCCCACCACCCGCTCTTCTGCCGGGCCGGTGCGCAGGCGGGCGTAGTCGGCCAGCGGGGGCAGGTCGCTGCGGTCGGGGGTGCGGAAGGTTTGGCGGTCGAGGGCGATGAGGGGCAGGGGGGCAGGGGAGCGGGTGGTCAGGGGAGCAGGGGAGCAGGGGGGCAGGGGAGAGCATTTCATCACTCGCTTGCAGTCGTTTGACCAGTTCAACCAACCCGCTCTCGAACTCGCCGCCCAAAATGGTTTGCACGCCCAACCGGCGCAAATAGGCGGCGTTGACCGGGGCATAGAGGCCAAAGCAGCACAGGTGGGCGGCCGGGTTGGCCCGGCGCACCTGCTCGATCACGGGAACGGCCATGCGGGTGGCCATGTGCATCGGCAGGTAGAACGCCACCAGGTCGGCGGTTTGCACGGTGGCCGCGTCGAGCCGCTCTAGGGACAGGTCGAGACTGCGGACCGTGGCCCCGGTCTCGCGTAGCCAGGCCGCCGGCGAGGCCAGGCCGAAAGGCTGTCGGCCTAATTCGTAGGTTGAGAGGAGCAGAACTCGCAAAGTTATTGCCCTTATTTTTTCACAGATAAAGAAGGGCGGTTGAATCACCGCCCTTTACAGTTTCCCTTAGTATAATCGGGATGGGTATTATTTTCAAAAGCAGAACACGACAGTTCAAAAGGGTCGAAAAAGTACGAAAGGTTGGAGCCTAAAAGCAGACCAAGCTGTTTCGTGTCCTTTTATCCTTTCAACTCAGTCGTGTTTTGACCCTACCGCGTATCAAGCGCCTGAATCACCTCGCCACTGCGAGCGTCGATGATGACGGTGAAAACGACCTCGTACGTGCCGGGGTTGCTGTAGTTGACGTACCAGGTGGGCAGCGTCTCATCGAGCGGGTATCTGATTAAAGCCACGCTGGGGACAAAACCGGCCGCCGTAATATCACCGCTGGCATCGGCGGCCAGGTCGTAGATGCGCTCGGTGTCCAGAATCACCGTGTTCTCAAAGAAAACAGGGTTTGTGTCGCGTGACACGTCCACTGTCTGGAACTGTTGCATCTGCCCCTCAACAAAGAAAGCTGTGGTCATCTTTTCGGTCGCGGGAGAGTATAATTTCACGCTCCAACTGGTGGAGGTCCCGTCAGGCTGGAGAAACCCTAAGGCTGACGTTTGCATTTCAATGATCCCGGCATCGACGGCTTGATCGGGCGGCATCTCGGCCAGCACGAACTCATAGGCTTCCTGGGCGGTCATCGGCACAGCCGCTACTGCCTCGGTGGGGGCGGCTGTCGGTTCCTCCGGCGCAGCAGGGGTGTCGGTGGGGGCCGGCGGCGGGGTGGGCGTGGGCACCTGAGCGATGTCGCGCGGCGGGCGTTCGGCCCGCAGGTTGTCTTGAATCTGCGCCA
>JAGRHX010001131.1 GCA_020444775.1 Gammaproteobacteria bacterium | reverse complement strand
TGTTCTCCAGGCCGATGAACACCTGCTTGCAGCCAGCCCTTGCCGCCTTCTCGACAAAGTTCGGGATCTTGTGACACAAGGTGTCGACCTGGATCAGGAAGCTGACCTTGAAACCATGCTGTTCCTTGAGCTCGATGATGCGATCGAAGATCGGCTCCCAGTTCTTGTTGCGAGCGAAGTTGTCGTCGGTGATGAAGAAGCGCTTGACGCCCTCGGCGGCATGCTCGCGGATCAGACGTTCGACATCGTCCGGACCGCGGTAACGTGATTTCCGACCCTGCACGTTGATGATGGTGCAAAAGCTGCACGTGAACGGGCAACCGCGACCGGCATCGAAGCACCCCCGCGACGAGCCATATTTGCGGATCAGATCCGCCGGCAGATACGGGGTCGGCTGGTCCGTCATCTCCGGCAGGTCGTGCATGTAGTTGTAGATGGGCGCAAGCTCGCCACGCATGGCGTCGCGATAGACCTGTTGCAGTCGACCTTCGGCCTCACCGGCGAACAAGCTCACGCCCATGTCCAGGGCCGCCTGTATGTCCGCCGGCAACGACGGTAGCATGGCGATGCAGCCGCTGACATGAAAACCGCCGATCGCGACCTGGATTCCCTCGTTTCGAAACTCCCGCGCAATGTCCATCGCACGTGGAAACTGGTTGCTCTGGACCCCAATCATGCATACCAGCGACTGGCCACCGTTGCGCTTGAGCCGGCGGACGATGTCGCGAATGGGCAGCACCGTGTTGGTTTCATCGTAGGCGCGGACTTCCACCGCCACGCCGTCACCGAGCGCTCCGCTATCTACGCACGCTCGAGTCAGACCGTATACACTCGACAGTGAGTTGGATGGAATGTATGAGCGGATCCACTGGATCACATAGCCGTCGTCGTCGTAATGCGACGGCTTGATCAGCTCGATGCGAAATACGCGCTTGCCACTCGGCCCGGCGCTGTCACTGTCACTGTTGCTCTGCGGCGCGCTATTGCTCATCCCTGCCCTCCGTCGATCGATCGTCTCGGTCCCCGAATACTAGTGCAGCAGGTCTGCGGGTGCCCACACATTCCGCATAGCGTGGCACACGGACGAGGCCAAGACCTCTCCAGCCGACCGGCGGCAATGGTGACGGATGGGGACCAGTGCCAGGTGGCTCACATCGACGCGGGCCCGGGCCATCCCGGTCCCGGCGGACGGCATCCTCAGGTCGCCGTCCGCTACGGGACCTTTCGCGCGGTCCTTCAAAAGCCCACGATTCAAGCAGCGGCGCGCCCCCGGCACGAGCAGGAGGCGCGGATGGGCACGTCCTGACTGCCTTTGTGATACTCGAACACGCCAAGCAGCATCTGCTCCGCCACGCCGAGGATATCGCGACAGGTGTTGTTGACAGGTGTTGTTGAATGGCATCCGGTTCTCCTGCACCCGGTCGAGGGCCTGGTGAAATTGGTCGCGTTCCGCTTCTGCCGCCGTGAGCTCGCGCTTGTCGGCGAGCGCCACCATGCGCGAGTAGCGCATCATCGCGGTCATGACCGCGAACAACTCATGATCTTCTGGAAGTGGTTGGCCCAGAATCTCGTGCCAGAGCCCGAAGCGGATCAGCGTGTGCTGCTTCATCGGCACGAAGCCCTCAAACCAGTCTGCCAGCGGTCGCGGCACATCCGCGGTGATGTCCGCGGCAAGCATGTGTAACAGGCCTTTATGCTGCCAGGCGCCCGGCAGCTCGGCGAAGGCAGTGTCCAGCGCAGAGATGGCTTCCAGCGTATCCGCACCTTCCGCCGGTTGCCCACTCGATGAATGTCGATATGCGAGGCGTTCTGACAGCTCGGGCAGGCAGGGCGGTCACCGCGCAGTCTCGGGTCGATGCCACCATGAACATCAGCGTCCGGCTACCGGCGGCGCAAGCGCTGCCCGAATCAAACGTCTCGAGCCGATTGGATCAAGTGCTCGGACTCGGCACTGTCGTGAGTTCGAGCGTTGACCGCGGTACACGGTTGCTGTGGGCTATCTGTTGAGTTGGGCGCTGGGCTGTCGCGACCGGTCTCAGTGACCGCGATGTCGGCATGCTCTCACGGGCGCCTGGCGCGAGGTCGGCCTGGCCGCCCGGTCCTCTCGTTGGCGCGCGTGGACACGTCTACCGCTCGTCATATAGGCTCGCCGTGCAGGCTGGGTCGGCACTGCGGCACGACTGCCGAGTGGACCTGCGCTCATCTCACTTTGACTACCTACGCACGCAGACAGGAGACGCAATGTGAGCGACGAGCCGTTGTTGTTCGAGGTCGAGGGGAGCGTTGCGGTAATCACCCTGAACCGTCCCACGCAACGCAATGCCATCAATCAGGCGATGGGGCAGGCGCTGATGGATGCGCTGCATCGCGTCCGTGATGACAGTGCCGTGCGTGCAATCGTCATCACCGGCGCGGGCGGCAGCTTCAGCGCAGGCGCGGACTTGAAGGAACGTGCTGCGGGTGGCGGCGCACGCCGTGACGACAGCTCGCCGGCCTCGGTGATCGAGGCGGACCCCTCGAGTCGCTGGTCGACCATGACCATCGAAAAGCCGCTCATCGCCGCCATCGACGGCTATTGCCTCGCCGGGGGCATGGAGCTTGCGCTCACCTGTGACATCCGCATCTGCACCAGCCGAGCGCAATTCGGGCTACCCGAGATTGCCCATGGCTTCTTTCCCGGTGGTGGTGGTCCGCAACGCCTCGCGCGCAGCATTCCACAATCGATGGCGATGGAGCTGATTCTCACCGGAGATCGAATTGACGCCGAGACCGCGCTGCGGGTCGGCATCGTCAGCCGGGTCGTGCCGGTCGATGCGTTGCAGGCGAGCGCCATGGCGCTCGCGCAACGCATCGCCGGTCATGCGCCACTTGCCGTGCGTGCCGCCAAGGAGGTAGCTCAGGCGGCTATGTCTGGAGGCTTCGACGAAGCGATGCGGCTGGGTGGCGCGCTGCGCTGGATCGTCGGCCAGACCGAGGACGCCAGGGAAGGGCCACGCGCCTTCAGCGAAAAGCGCGCACCCCGATATCAAGGTCGCTGAGCGTCGCCTGTTGCGCCTGGTGCTTCCCGAAGGTGCCTTTCAGCCCGTGGAGCTTGCGACCGACTGGTGCCGACGAGGACGAGTCCATACCATGTCTTGTCCTCGCAGGCATCATGGGCGCGGATTCATGCTCGGCGCGCCCGCTCAGCTACCCTCGACCGCCTTGCGCAGCGCGTCGCCGTTGGAACGCCACCAGCCGTGCAGGATCGAGATGTCGACGCCCATGTTGAAATGGCGAACGCCCATGTCCAGATACGCCTTCGCCTCGTCAGGTGACATGATCTCGGCGCGCGGCTGCACACCCATCTCGAGGGCGGTCTTGAAGACCTGCTTCTTCGCATCGAGCACGGCCGGATCGGAACGTTTGCCAGCCAGGCCGACGTTCATGGAGTAGTCGGCCGGTCCCCACTGAACCATGTCCACACCCTTCACGGCGAGAATCTGCTCGAGATTCTCGACCGCCTCCTTCTTCTCGATCATCAGCGCGACGACGCTCTCGCGCATGGCCTGCACGTATTCGGGTCCGCCACCATAGCCCATATAGGTGTTGCGACGCGTGTACACGCTGTACAGCCCATTGTCCTCAGGGGTATCAGGCTTGGCAATGCGGACACACATCTGCGCGTCCTCACCGGTCCTGCAGTCGGTGAACAGCACGGCGCCGAAGCCCGAGCCCAGAGCGCGCTGCGACAGGTAGTGCTGATTGGCGCGGTCGATCTTGAACATCATGCCCAGGCCGTAGAGCTCAGCGGCGCGGCACATGTTGTCCAGATCGTGAAGATCGAAGGTGCCGTACTCGGCGACGAACTCGACATAGTCGTACAGCCCTGTGTGGCCGATGAGCTCGATGACGGCAGGCCACGGGCTGTGAATGCGGGTGCCGATGGTGGGTACGCCTGCGTCGAGCTTCTGGCGAATCGGATTGGGTTTCACGGTGTCTTCTCCTCCTCGTGCGTGGGAAGTCGATCGATTCAGGGCAGGCTGCGCCGAGCGCGCACATCGTGGATGACGGCGTCGTGCTCGGCGCGGTCTACAGGTGGCTCGAGCTCGCGGCCGCGTAATGCTGCGACCGCATCATGGTGCTGACAAGCGACGCGCGCAGCACTTCGCCCAGCGCGCCCGATTGAAGAGTTTCGCGCGCCTTGCGTATTTCCGGACTGAATCGCCGATTGAAGAGCACACTGAGAACGACGCCCACCTGAGGACATGCCACTATCATGGCATCGGGCTCGGACGTCGTCACTGACATCGGTTTGTCGACGAGCATGTGCTTGCCTGTCGCCGCCGCGGCAAGTGCAGCTCGGAGTGCGAAGGATGTGGTGTCGCGACGATGACACCGTCGACTGGGTGATGACAGCGCCGTGCGTGCAATGGTCATCACCGGCGCGGGTCCCTGGCGCGCACCATGTCTTGCTCAGGTCACCGGTACCGAGCCGAGCTGATGTGCAACGATCAACCGTATTGCCAGGGTCAGCAGCCCTGCGGCGGTGGGTCTGCTTGCCCCAGGGGCGAAGAATTCGTTCCGGATTGACTCGCGGCCACCAGCCATATCTGGCAGTGTTCATCCAGGCGCTTGTTCCTCGTAGGAGGACCATGCACCCACTCGAAAGGGGCTTCAGCCCAGGAGGACATCATGCGAATTCGTATTATCGCCGCTGCCTTGTGCGTATCCGCAGTTTCCATGGCTGGCGGGCCAGCATCAGCGGAGGGGACGAGTTATACGGGATGTTTGATGCGTGCAGGGATTCTCACGCGAATTGCCGTGGGGACCTCGCCCGCCCGACCGTGCCGGAGCAACCAGCAACAGATTACGTGGAACGAGACCGGGCCTGCAGGTCCCCCAGGTGCTGACGGCGCCGATGGCGTTGCCGGAGCGGATGGCCAGGATGGGGCACCAGGTCCCGCCGGCCCCCCAGGTCCAGCCGGGCCTCCGGGTGCCGACGGTGCACCCGCCCCGCCGCTTGAATTCGTCACGGTGAGCGAAACCGACTACTGCACGGTATACGGCGCCAACAAAGCCCCCGACGACGATGGCGCATGCAGACTCACCGCATGGTGTCCTGAGGGCGCGGTCGTAACAGGCGGGGGATTCAGCTGGGACGAAGTCAACCAAAGCGGAAGCGAAGTAATACCCCAGGCGCTGCACAGCGGCCCCACATTCCTGAACGATGGATGGTCGGCCACGATCGGGACGAAACGAGCCGCATCGAATACCGTCTTCGAATTCGTGAACATCATCATAGGCGTTTACGCCAGATGTGTTTATCCATGACTTGACTGCCTGAGGTCCAACCCGAGCGGGGGGGCATCGACCATCCCCCCGCTCTAGGCGACGAAGCGGAGTCGCAAATGCGACTTCTTCAACTTCAACGAATCGCTCCAGCGCATCCGTGGCCACCGTCGGCGCGCCTCGGGCCAGTCAGTGCATGCGTCAGGAACACCTGCTCGAAGCGAAGCACCGAGCCCATCTGCACCGGCAGTCCTCAGGCCGGCGCGAAGCCTCGACTACCCGGCACCACGCCCTCGGGCAGACTCTCAACGTGCTTGCAGATGTCCCCGGGACGAGTCAGCCAGATCTCCTCGCGCAGCTCACGTAGGCGCTCGAACACGCGGCGCAGACGGTGCAGTCGGTAGGGACGGCCGATCACGAACGGATGCAACGACAGTGGGCAGACCAGCGGCTGGCGGGCCGACTGCGCACGCATCTCCTCCAGACCGTCCAGGAACATCTGCGCGAACTCGTCCCCGCTGTAGCGGTACCAGACGATGCCACGCGTGTCGTTGGTCTCGATGGGGTAGGGCATCGACAGGATCCGACCCTTGCGGGTCTTGAACCAGATCGGCTGGTCGTCGCTGGTCCAGTCCATGAAGTAGCGATAGCCCGCCTCCTGCAGCAGATCCGGGGTGCGCGAGGAGTTCGACAGCCAGGGGCTCATCCAGCCCAGGGGTGCCTGGCCCTCTTCCCGGGTGATGCGCTCGGTCACGTGCTGGATGTGCCGGGTCTCGTCGGCTTCGGAGAGGTGTCCCTGCTCATCGGAGTTGCTCCAGCCGTGCCCGAGTATCTCGTCGCCGCGCGCGCGCAGGGCTTGGGGAATGTCCGGACAGTGGTCGTAGATGGCGGTGTTCATCTGCGCCTCGGCCGGTATGCCGTACTCGTCCAGCAGCTCGAGCAGACGCCAGATACCGACGCGGTTGCCGTAGTCGCGCCAGGAATAGATGCTGTGACTGGTGGCCTGATCAGGAGGTGCGATGGCCGCGCCCTTGCCGATACCGTAACGGAACTGCTCTATGTTGAGCGCCACGTAGACCGCGAGTCGCTTGTCCCCAGGCCAGCTATAGTCCGGTCTGCGCGTGATATTGGAATAGTCGTAGCGCCCATGTGTCTCGAGCATCTGTTCCGCCCCCCTGGTGCGTCGGTCCGATGAATCGGCCAAGCATTACGCCGCTGGTGGTCGGAAGTCCAGTGGCGGATGGGGAGATGCGTTTCTGCTCGAGGTTCAATGCGGCTGGTCGAGCATCGCCCAGTAGAGCTGCGCAGTTTCCAGCATTGCTTCCTTGATCACCGGCTCGGCGACGGCTGGCACGTCGGCTCGCGCGCAGGCATGCTCGAAAATGGCTGCGAAGGATTCGGGTTCCAACAGCGACAGGTCGGGATCGTCGCCCGCGCCCAGGAACTGCCCCACCACTTCGATGAGACCGGCGGCGCTGCCGTCCCACAGTCCCTTCGCCGAGACGTTCGACAGCGCCTTGCGCCGCAGTGGCTCGGGTACGCCCATGGAATCGAGCAGCTCACGCACCAACAGGCGTAGCAGGCGCTCCTCGAGCGGGCGCAGCTCGACCATGGCGTAGAAGGTCTGGGCCCGATCGTCCCACTCGTCCTTCCAGTCGGTGAGCAGCAGCAGCCGCTCGTAGGCGCGTCTGAAGCCCTCCGTGAACAGGCCGTCGACGTACTCGGCGAGCATCGGCCAGCCTTGCAGGTAGCCGAATCGGGAGCGGGCACTGCAGAGGTTGCTCTGCACCTGGTCGGCGTGCTGCAACAACGTGCGAAACGCCGTCTCGCTCAGGGTTGGCGTGCGTAGCCCCAGATATTCCAGCCCGTCGGCCTGCCTGCAGCGCCGCACATAGCCGGTCAGCGACAGAGGCTCGACGGTGCCGGGAACCCGCAGCACGAGCCGCATCTCCTGGTCGACCCGGCAGCCCGGGACCTCGACCTGCTCGTCCAGCGCGGACTTGAGGACCCGGGTCACGCGTAGACCCTGCGCGGAGAAGTCCCAGACCACGCAACGGGTGGGGTGTTGATCCCCGCACACCGCAAAGCCTGGGATATGAACGGTGTAACGATGGAACTTACGCCGTTCCACGTCACTGGTGTCGACCGGCTCGCCGTCGATGTCGGTGCCGAAGCCGGCATTCAGTCGATCATGGATGTCGATCGTCGTGTCGCTGCCGGGCTCCGCGCCAACCGTGCGCACCAAGGCTTCGTCTGTTCCAACCATCACGTCTGCGCCCTTCGTCTGACCGGGTATCATCTACCTGATCTGACGGATTCGGCGCGTCTTTCTTTATGTCGCGGATGGTGGCGTGTGTCACGCTTCGCTCGAGCAAAGCGCGCCAGACGACTGATTCCAGGGCGCACATGTGCGAAGGTGCAGCCAGGACCAATGCGCAAATCCGTGAAGCAGAGCACGTGACCGGGCGATTCAGCCTGGTGCCGGCACGTGTCCGACCCTGCGCCAGCGGCCGGTTCGCCGCATGCCGCTGGCGTGGGTCTTGTGGACCGTCCGGCTCAGGAACGTTGCTTGAGCAGGTCCCGGATCTCGGTCAGCAGCTTCTCCTCGCTGCTCGGCTCCGGCGGCGGCGCCGGCGCGGCCTCCTCCTTCTTCTTCAGCGAGTTCATCCATTTGATCATGATGAAGATGGCGAAGGCCAGGATGATGAAGTCGACCGCGGTCTGGAGAAAGGCGCCGTACTTCCACAGCACCGGTTTGCCGTCGGCGCCCTGCTCGGCGAGCTGGACGGCGAGCCCCGAGAAGTCCATGTTGCCGAGCAACAAGCCGAGCGGCGGCATCATCACGTCGTCCACCAGTGACGACACGATCTTGCCGAAGGAGGCGCCGATGATGATGCCCACGGCCATGTCCACGACGTTGCCGCGCATCGCGAACTCTTTGAATTCGCTCAATAGTCCCACTGTTCCACCCTCTCTAGCATGTGATTGATGTTGTTCTTCGTCCGAAGCTCTACGACTCGCGCATCGTGCGCTGCCCGCCGCCGGAGCCGGGTACCGCGCGGCGTGATGGGGCAATCAACGCGCTTGCGCCGCGCGGAACAGCGTCATGTTCAGGCGCGACAGCGCCACCGACCCAAGGTCGGCGGGCCCCAAGGCCCCGGTTCGGGCGACACGAGGTGCGAGCGGAATCGTAAGGGAGGGTCCGGGGCCAGGCGAGCGTGCAACCACCACAGTGGGGCTCGGAACGACCCGAAACGGCTTTTATTGGCAAGATTTTACAGTTGCCAGGTGACCGGGGCGCGTCTGTCCGTTCCAGGGTGACTGTTCCAGGGTGACTCCCCTGGATGCCTTCCCGCGATCCTCCAGGCCAAACGCAGACACTGTGTATTCGGGTGCCGACCAAGCGTCGATTGTTGGTGCCGACCGGCACGCCTATAGTCGATTTGCCCATGCGAGGCACCCGCTCGAGGTCGGCGCCCGCAACCGGTGGCTCACATCTTGTGACTTGTTCGTGTTCTGGCCTGAAGCCGCGCCCATGGTCGGTTCCGCGCGGACCCAGGTCGAGGTCGTCTGGAGGACCCTATGCAGCAGCATGAAATCGATTCTCGTGTGTTCGAGCTGTACGACGAGTACTGCCACGGCAGACTCGAGCGGCGCGACTTCCTGGCCCGGGCGGCGGTGATCACCGGTGGTCTGGCAATGGCCAACGCCTTGCTGCCGCGCTATGCGCGCGCCCAGACCATCTCGTTCACCGATGAACGTATCCGGCCGCGCTACGTCGAGTACCCGTCTCCGGGTGGCAGCTCCGGGCAGATGCGTGGCTACCTGGTCCAGCCCAGCGGCGACGGCCCGTTCCCGGCGGTGCTGGTCATCCACGAGAACCGTGGCTTGAATCCGTACATCGAGGACGTCGCACGACGCACGGCGGTGGCCGGATTCCTGGCCCTGGCGCCGGACGGGTTGGCACCGCTGGGTGGCTATCCCGGCAACGACGATGACGGTCGGGCCCTGCAGAAGACCCTCGATCAAGCCAAATTGCGTCAGGACATGGTCAACAGCGCCCGCTACCTGAAGGCGCACGTCGCCTCCAACGGCAAGCTCGGCGCCACCGGCTTCTGCTGGGG
>JAGRHX010001130.1 GCA_020444775.1 Gammaproteobacteria bacterium | reverse complement strand
ATCGCCGAGCTGCTCGGCGTGCCGGCGACGCAGCGTGAGGACTTCAAGCGCTGGTCGGACTGCCTGGTGCGGGTCCTGAACGAGCGCCAGGGTCCGGCCTGGGAGCGGGCCCGGACCGGGGTCTTCGAGCTGGTGGCGTACTTTCGCGAGTGTCTGGACGCGCGACGGCCGCACGCCAGTGACGAGGGCGATGGCGGCGATCTCATCGACGTGCTGCTCGCCGCCGAGCGCCGTGGCGAGCTACAGGCCCGCGAGATGGTGCCTTATTGCACCTTGCTGCTCGGTGCTGGCAACGAGACCACGACCAATCTGATCGGTGGCATGACCATCGCCCTGCTCGACAATCCCGATCAGCTCGCCCTGCTCCAGGAGCGCCCGGAGCTGTTGCCGCAGGCGGTAGAGGAAGCGCTGCGCTTCTGCTCGCCGGTGCAGGCGCTGTACCGACGCGCCACGCGCGATCTCGAGATCCAGGATGTGCACATCGCCGCCGGTCAGGATCTTGCGCTGTGCTACGGATCGGCGAATCGCGATCCACGCAAGTTCGAGGAACCGGATCGCTTCGACATCCTCCGTGACACGGCGGGTCATCTGGGTTTCGGCTACGGCATCCACCACTGTCTGGGCGCGCACCTGGCACGTCGCGAGGCACGGGCCGTGTTCAAGCAGTTGCTACCGCTGTTGCCGAAGCTGACGCGGGTCGACGAGCAGGTGCACTGGGCACCGAGCTGGGTGGTGCGCGGCCCCGATCGCCTGCCACTGCAACGGGTGGCCTGAGCCACGCCCCTGCCCGGGCAGGACTCAGGTCACTGCACCCACCACCTGGCGGTGTCCGCCTCCGACAGACCGTCTGCAACCGCCGCTTCGAGGCCCCCCGTATCGCGCCGCTTGAATCAGCTCGGCACCTCGCGCAGCCTCGCGATCTGCTCGTCGTCGTAGTCGAGCAGCTCACGCAGCACCGCTTCGGTGTGTTCACCGAGCAACGGCACCGGGCCCGGCTTGCGCAAGGGATTGGCCGATAGCCGCATGGGCGAGCCGACGACCTGGATCGCCTCGCCGCCGTAGCGCGAGTCCCAGATCAGCCCGCGGTCACGCACCTCCTCCGAGACCACCGCTTCGCGAGGCGTCCTCACGCTGCCGCCCGGGACCCCCGCCGCCCGCAAGCGTTCCACCCAGTAGGCGCGTGGGCGGCCGCGCAGCACGCTCGCGATCTCCGCCTCGAGCTGCTGGCGATTGCGTAACCGCAGCGCCAGCGTGCCATAGCGTTCCGCGTCCACCAGATCCGGCCGTTCGATGACATCGAGGCAAAACTTCCGGTACTGACGATCGTTGCCGACCACCAGCATGATCGTGCCATCGGCGCACTCGTAGTCGCCCATCGGCACGAGCAGGATCGAGCGGTTCCCGGCACGTGGCGGGTCCTCGCCGGTCATCATCGCGAGCTGCGCCATGTAGCCCTGCACGCTGAACATCGAATCGAACAGCGCGACGTCCACATGCTGACCCAGTCCGGTGCGGTGACGCGCCATCAACGCGGCCATCACCGCCATGCCGGCATGCAAGCTGGTATAGGAATCGGCCACCGAGGCACCGGCCTTCTGTGGCGGCATGGCCGCATCGCCGGTCAGATACATCATGCCGGTCTCGGCCTGGGCGATGGGATCGTAGCCAGCCACCTGCTCGTAGCGACCACCGTGACCGTAGCCGGATATCGAGCAGTACACCAGCCGCGGGTTGATCTCGGCCAGTCGTGCGTGGTCCAGACCGTGCCGACGCATCACGTCCGGTCGGAAGTTCTCGATCAGCACGTCGGCGCGCGCCGCCAGCTCGCGGCAGGCCGCCTGTCCGGGGGCCGTGCGGATGTCCAGCACCACGCTTTCCTTGTTGCGGTTCAAGGCCATGAATCCCGGCGCGTCGCCGCTCCAGCCGTCGGGCTTGTAGTGGCGGAAATCATCGCCGCCACCGGGCGCTTCGACCTTGATGACGCGAGCGCCCATATCCCCGAGCATCTGGGTCAGGAACGGACCGGCGATGACGCGAGTGAAATCGAGCACCAGCAGTCCGTGCAGGGGTGGATGGGCGTCAGCGGTAGGCATGAAGTCAGTCGACATGGGTTCGTGTACCTGGATCTGCGCGGCAATCTGGGCGGCGCGCCGCTTCGATTTCCAGCCCCTGGCAGGATCACCGTCGGCGCGCGCTGAACATAGCATGAACGCATCGCTGCATTGAGCGTCTGCGAGTCGTCCGACAGCACCGTGGCCCGACCCTGGCGGGCAATCGGCAGACAGGAGCTGCACCGGTCACGTAACTTGCGCTGTCGCGCCAGCCCGCCGGGTCCCACACACGGGTGGACGGACCGGCGCGTCACGCAGCCGTTCGATACCAGCCTGGAGGCCGAAGCGCTTGAGCATCCCACATGTGTTCTGCGGCGATCTGCTCGACCGCGCCGATCATCAACGCCGCGACCCGGACTGGGTGAGCGCCAGGCTCAGCGACCCGCGTTCCCGTTTTCTCGCCCTGTCCGGCCTCAACCCCCTGGTGCACGCCGCGCCCCCGAACGGCGGCGAACCCCGACTCGCCTGGCAGGGACCGGAGCTGGCCGTGCACGCCGCCACGCATGCGCAACCGGTGTTGCTCGGACTCGACGACGACGTCGCCCACTTCGCCATCGACGTCGGCGCGGACTTCGATGCCCAGACCGGCCTGGGGCTGACCACGGACACCCGCTTCGAGGACGCACGCGCGATCGCGACCGAGCTGCCCGTCGAACAGGCCGGCACCCTGGCGCACGCCAAATCGCTGGTCGACTGGCATGCCCGGCATCGCTTCTGCGCGAACTGCGGCGCGATCACCGAGCCACGCAACGGTGGCAAGGAACGCCGCTGCCCTCAGTGCGCGCACCACCACTATCCACGTACCGACCCGGTCGTCATCATGGTCGTCACCGACGGCCAACGCTGTCTGCTCGGTCGCTCCAGACGCCGCCCCACCGGCCGCTACTCGGCGCTGGCCGGTTTCGTCGATCAAGGCGAATCCATCGAGGAGGCGGTGCGACGCGAGGTCAAGGAGGAGGCCGATATCGACATCGGCGAGGTCCGCTACCACTCCTCGCAGCCCTGGCCGTTTCCCTCTTCGCTGATGATCGGCTGTATCGCTCGCGCGCTGAGCACCGAGATCCGCATCGACGACGTCGAGCTCGCCGACGTGCGCTGGTTCAGCCGCGACGAGGTGCGCGAGGCCTACGCCCAGGGTCAGTCACCCGGCGAGGGACTGCGTCTGCCCGGCCGTATCGCCATCGCCCATCACATCATCAAGGCCTGGCTGGAGGGCGGCTGAGCCACCTCGGGAAACGCTGTTCGATGAGCGTTTCCCCTGCAACCGAAACGGAGCACAGACCGATGTCCCAGAGCACGAGCGTGAGCGAGCACGGCGAGGATCCCGCGCCGCGTGGTGTGGCGGTTCTTGGCACCGGGGCGATAGGCGGCGCCATGGCCGCGGCCTTGGGTGACGCCGGCCGCCGCGTGAAGCTCTGCGTGCGAACCCCCTTTGAGCGGCTCAAACGCACGATGCCGGTTGACGGGATCGCGACGACCACCGAGTACACGCATGAGGTGGTCACCGAGCCGCGAGCCACAGGCGCGGTGGATTGGGTGTTGCTGTGTACCAAGGCCTACCAGATCGACGGTGCCTCGGCCTGGCTGGAGCGTCTGGTCGACGATCGGACCCGGATAGCCGTCATGCAGAACGGCGTAGACCACGTCGAGCGGGTGGCCGGTTGGGTCGATTCGAGCCGGGCCGTGCCGTGCATCCTGCTGCTACCCGCCGCGCTGGAGGCGCCGGGGCATGCCCGTCAGGCGAAGCCGGGCATCGTGCAGGTGCCGGATACACCTGCCAGTCATGCATTGCAGGGTCTGTTCGGCGATCAGGACGCGGCCCGCATCGAGATCGTGCCGGACTTCGTCAGCGCGCTGTGGTCCAAGCTGGTCCTGAACGCCGTGGGCGGTGCGATCTGCAGCCTGGTGCTGCGTCCGCTGGGCGCGATGGCTGAGCCCGCGGTGCAGGATCTGGCGCGCGCGCTGATCGAGGAGGTGGTCGCGGTGGGCCGTGCCGAGGGCGCCCGCTTCGACGACGACGTGGTGGAACGTACCATCGCTCACTTCAGCGGGCCCATCGCCGAGCACTGGACCTCGATTGCGGTGGACCGACGTGAAGGCCGGGCCTTGGAGTGGGACGTGCGCAACGCCGTGGTGGGGCGTATCGGGCGTCGCCATGGCATCGCCACACCGATGAACGATGCGATGACGGCCTTGCTGTCGATCATCGAGCCGCACGCCTGACCCATCGTGGCAGCACGGGGTCGTCTCCGGCACACCTGAGCCAGGCGTACCGGAGATGAACGGACCCCGGTCCACGGAGCACGTGTACGGGGCCCTAAAGGCGACTACTTGTCCAGACGCGCGGTGGCGCTGCCCTTGACCACCGTCACCCCGTCCTGGTTCTTGGTCTCGATGCTGAAATCGACCAGCGTCTCGCCGCCCTCCTCTCGAATCGCATCGACCACGGCGGTGCCGGTCAGGGTGTCACCAGGCCATACCTGGTTGGTGAAGCGCACCCCGTACTTCTTGATGTTGGCCGGGCCGACCACATCGGTGACCACCCGCCCGGTCATGCCCATGGTGAGCATGCCGTGCGCGAACACGGTCGGATAGCCGGCCACCTCGCGGGTGTAGAGCTCGTCGGTGTGCAGCGGGTTGTAGTCACCCGAGGCGCCGGCGTACATCACCAGCTGGGTACGCTTGAGATCCTCGACCAACACCTGCTCGAACGTGTCGCCGACCTTGATTTCGCTTGCTTTGAGTCCCATGACTGCTCGCTCCAGTGAAACTACTTCTGATCGACCGGCCGTTCGGTCTTCACGCTGACACCACGCGCGGTGCAGACCAGCTCGCCATTCTGATCCCGATACTCGAGGATCCGCTCGGCGAACATCAGCTTGCCGGCGCGCTTGCTCTCGCGCTCCCAGGTCTTGCCAGCACGACGGGTCACCGTGAGCACGTCACCCGCGCGGATCGGGCGCACGAACTCGTAGTGCTGCTCGGCATGCAACCCCCCGGAAGATGTCGGTTTCTCCTCGATACCACTCGGGTTCTTGCCGGAGCCGAACCAGGGCTCGTCCTTCTTCATACGCAGGTGGTACTCGGGATCGAACTGCGCGACCGCCTGGGCAAAGGTCGGCGGTGCAATGATGCCGCCGGCGTCGGTCTGGCTGGCCTTTTGGGCATCGGTGTACTCGGGTCGGTCGTAGTCACCGATCGCACGCGCGAACATCAGGATATGCGAAGCCTCGACCGGGAAGGTCATGGTCTTTTCGTCTGACACGGGTAGTTCCTCTTGCTCCTGGGGGTCGTCATTGGGGGGTCGTCATGATGTCGGTCCAGACGCTGGCGCGACGCCGGGTCGACTCACGGAGCCGGACCGACTCACAACGGATTCTCGATTATCTGACTTCGGCTCTAGAATAGCGACCAGCAGACCCGTTCTGCCCGCGGCACGTTGTCGGCGCCGAGTTGCCGCGTGTCGTCAGTGCTCACGGATACCGCACCCACGAGGGGTCGGGTCCCGAACCGGAGGATATCGATGGACATCAAACGCGCCAATGCACGTCCGACCAAGGTCGCGCCAGAGGACAAGTTCACCGGCACCGTGTATCAGGACGAGGTCGTCGTCGGCACGACACCGTCGCGCATGCGTGCGACCAACGTCTCGTTCACGCCGGGCGCACGCACCGCCTGGCACCAGCACCCGGTCGGTCAGGTCCTGTACGTGGTCTCCGGCGTCGGCCGGGTCCAGCTCGAGGGTGAGCCGGTGCAGGAGCTGCGGCCCGGCGACACGGCCATGATCCCGCCCAACACCCGACACTGGCACGGAGCCGCGCCGGACCGCTTCTTCGTCCATCTGGCGATGTCCGAGGTCGACGACAAGGGCGGCGGCACCGACTGGTTCGAAAAGGTCTCCGACGACCAGTACAAGGCAGCGGTCGCGCCCGTGGAGTGAACGACATGGACGGTGGTCGTGGCCCCCCGGGCGACGATCACCGTCCCGCGCTCGCCGTCGTAGGCGCAGCGCCCGCGCGACCACTCGCCCGTGCCGCTGCCCTCAGGTCGCCAGGTGGCCGCCATCCACCACCAGCTCGGCGCCGGTGACATAGGATGCCTCGTCACTGGCCAGGAACAACGAGGCGTAGGCGACCTCCTCGACCCGCCCGGCGCGCCGCAGTGGCACCCGTTTGAGCATCTTCTCCCGGGTCGCAGGGTCGGCGGTCTTGCCCGAGGTGCGCATCGGCGGCATCAGCCCCGGATGTACGCTATTGACCCGTACACCCTTCGGCCCGTAGCGATCCGCGGCGCTCTTTGTCATGGTGCGCACCGCGCCCTTGGAGGCGTTGTAGCCGAAGTGGATGAAGCCCTGGCCGACCACGCCCGAGATCGAGGAGATGTTGACGATCGAGCCGTGGCCGGCCTCGACCATCGGTGGCGCGCAGTACTTCATGCCGAAGAAGCAGCCGGTCGCGTTGATCCCCATCAAACGGTTCCAGCCGTCGGTATCGGTGACATCGTCATAGCCACTGCCGCTGATACCGGCGTTGTTCACCAGCACGTCCAGACGCCCCCAGGCCGAGATCGTATCGGCCACGGTGCGTGACCAATCGGCCTCGCTGGTCACGTCCAGATGAGCGAAACGTGCCTGGCCGCCATCGCGCTCGATCTCGGCAACGACCTGCTTGCCGTCCTCGTCCAGCACGTCGGCCACCACGACCCGCGCGCCCTCGGCCGCGAACAGGCGGGCGGTAGCGGCACCCATGCCGGAGGCTGCTCCGGTGACGATCGCAACCTTGTCTTTGAGTCGCATGCTTGGTCCTCTCCTGGGTGGTAATGCTTGGGATGTGTCGCGGCCGGGTCATCGCGACCGGCCGACCCGAGGCGCTGCTCGCGGCCGGGGGCTCGTGGTATCCGGCGGTAGCGGCGAGACCTCGCCCGCGACTGATCAAAGCACGTATTCCGCGCTGATTGCATCTGGTCTAGCCCGCGCGGGCTTGTCAGAATTCCGCGCTTCGCATCCTGCACGAGCCGCGGCACATGCCCGTGTCGCAAACAGGTCGAAACCGAACCGTGGGGAACGCTCCCCACTTCGCAGCAGCAAGTCCGACGGTCAGCAGCTGACCGGTCCGGACGACGCGCGGGTAGACGCGCGAGTAGATGACTCGCGAGGAGATGACTCCATGAGTGAACTGAAACTGGACCAGATTGAGCCGATCCAACCGGTCGCCAGGCGGCTCGAAGGCCAGACCATCATCCTGACCGGCGGCGGCAACGGCATCGGTCGCAACGCGGTGGAGCGATTCGCGGCGGAAGGCGCCAACGTGGTCGTCAACGACATCAATCCGGCAGTCGCCGAGGCGGTCGCCAATCAGCTCTGCGAGCGTTATGGCAAGGACTGCGCCATGCCGCATGCCGGAGACGTGACCGAGCCGGGCTTCAACCAGGCCATGGTCAAGGCCACCGTCGAGCGCTATGGCGAGCTCGATTCGATCGTCTGCAACGCCGGGGTCACCCGCGACGCGGCGCTGTCGCGTATGGAACGCGACTCCTGGGAGCAGACCATTGCCCTGCACCTGACCGCGCCGATGGAGCTGGCCAAGGCCGCGCTCGACGCCTGGCGGACCGCCAAGGATCCACACCGCCGCCGCAACGCGGTGTTCACCAGCAGCGTCTCGGCCTTCGGCAACGACGGTCAGTCCTCGTACTCGGCGGCCAAGGCCGGGATCCTGGGCTTCATGAGCACCTTCGCCATCGAGTGCCGGCAGCGATACCGACTGCCGCGGGTCAACGTCAACGCCATAGGCTACGGCCCGATCCTGACCCGTATGACCCAGGAGGGTAAGCAGGATATCGAGGTCGGCGGCGAGAGCATCAGCATGGGCCTGCCGCCCGGCTCGCACGAGGCCATCCAGGGCCGCGTGCTGTTGGGTCGAATGGCCGATCCGTCCGAGGCCGCGGCCGGGATCTACTTCCTGGTCGGTCCGGACTCCTCGTTCTTCACCGGCAAGGTGCTGTGGGTGGACGGCGGCACCTTCAAGCTGATCCGCTCCTGAGCACGACGCGTCCACGACGTCGATCCCCAGACGTCGCGGACGGACGCCTCGGGACCACCCCGAGGCGTCCGTCCACGCGCGCCGGCACGCCCGGTCGTAACACGCGCGCCGAAGCCCCCCTTCATGG
>JAGRHX010001129.1:2442-2655 GCA_020444775.1 Gammaproteobacteria bacterium | reverse complement strand
ATCGTCTGGAGCTGTCGCGCCCGGGCGAGGCTGAACACGACCGCTACAAACGTATCGAGGCCAACCCGGAAGCGTTGGACGACCTGCTGGTCGACCTGTTCCTTGAAGCGCATGCCGAAGCGCCCGCGCGCATCGTGCTGGATGTGGATGCCACCGACGATCCGCTGCACGGTCACCAGGAAGGTCGATTCTTCCATGGCTACTATGGGTGCT
>JAGRHX010001129.1:0-2380 GCA_020444775.1 Gammaproteobacteria bacterium | reverse complement strand
ATCGATGCCTCGGCCGGCACGGTCGAGGAACTGGACCGCATGATCACTCGGATACGCGAGCGTTGGCCTGCGGTCGAGATCGTCGTGCGCGGCGATTCGGGCTTTTGTCGAGAGGCCTTGATGAGCTGGTGCGAAGCACATTCGGTGCACTACGTACTGGGCCTGGCGCGCAATAAGCGACTGGAAGCTGAACTGGCCGACGATCTGAAATGGGCCGAGTTCGCGCATCGCCTCACCGGTCAGCCAGTCCGCTTCTTCAACGACTTCACGTACCGAACTCTGGACAGCTGGTCCCGTTCCCGGCGTGTGATCGGCAAGGCGGAATATCTCAGCGGCGGTCCCAATCCACGCTTCATCGTCACCTCGATCTCGGCGCAGCACTACGATGGTGAAGTGCTCTATGAGCACGTCTACTGCGCTCGGGGTGACATGGAAAACCGGATCAAGGGTGCGCCGGGAGACCGGCGAGGAGTAGGTGGTGAAAGTCCACTGCACTGAAGGTGTAGCGAACCACAGTGGCCCCGAGTCATGCGCAGTCGCCCGTGAGGGCGGCGGCGAAGCGTTGACAGGGGTGTGCATAGGCCAGCCATTGAGCCTCGAAAATGGTTTTCTGTTCCGGGTGCCCACGCGCTCTTTAACGTGGAAGGCAACACGGACGGACGCGCTAGACGCAAGTGTCCGCACGACCCGGCGTGGTCTGAGACCCTGGCATGTGCATACGCTCCTCGTGCGGGAACCGGGAGATCTTGGGTTTGGCCGGCGCTGCACTGCCGGTCCGTATCGGGAAGGTCGATGGCCGTAAGCCGATGATGCACGAGCCCAAGAAGTCTGACCTCGCCATAGTAGCAACGAAGCCGACGAACAATGCTGCGCGAGCGGCGGCGGAGCCGGTGGAGCGAAGGGCGGGGGCCAAGGGGAACGCGGGCCAGCAAAGCACGGACCGGACACAGGGCCGGACACGCGTGTCACAGGCGCTGGAACGCGTACGTCAAGCAGCGAAGAGCAGGAAGAAGGAACGATTCACTGCACTGCTCCACCACGTCACTCCCGATCTACTTCGGTGGTCGTTCTACGCGCTCAAGCGTCGGGCGGCGCCGGGCGTCGACGGCGTGACGTGGCAGGAATACGAGGCCGATCTGGAAAACAATCTTCTGTCATTGCATGAGCGAGTCCACCGCGGTGCCTACCGCGCGTGTCCGAGCCGGCGCCAGTACATTCCCAAAGCGGACGGACGAATGCGTCCGCTGGGCATCGCGGCGCTGGAGGACAAGCTGCTGCAGCGTGCCGTGGTGGCGGTGCTCAATGCGATTTACGAGGAGGACTTCCTCGGATTCTCGTATGGATTCCGACCCCGGCGCGGCCAGCACGATGCGCTTGATGCGCTGATGGTCGGCATCCAGAGGCGGACGGTGAATTGGATCCTCGATGCCGACTACCGAAGCTTCTTCGATACGGTCGACCATGACTGGTTGCTGCGTTTCCTGAAGCATCGGATTGGCGACGAGCGTGTGCTGCGCCTGATCCGCAAATGGCTGAAGGCTGGTGTGCTCGAGGACGGGACGGTCATCGAGAGCGAAGCAGGCACGCCACAGGGGGCGACGATTTCACCTCTGCTGGCGAATGTCTACCTGCACTACGTATTCGACCTGTGGGCACAACAATGGCGTACGCGCCATGCCCGCGGTGCGATGATCGTGGTGCGCTACGCTGACGATACCGTCCTGGGTTTCGAGTATGAGTCGGACGCCAAGCGATTCTGGGCGGCGATGCGAACACGCTCCGAGAGGTTCGGGCTGTCACTGCATCCGGAGAAGACCCGTTTGATTCGGTTCGGCCGCTATGCGGCGCTGAACCGGCGTGAACGGGGCCAGGGCAGACCGGAGACCTTCAACTTTCTGGGGTTCAAGTTCATCTGCGGTGAAAAGCGCACGGGCGGCTTCCAGCTTCTGCGAAGGTCGCGGCGTGATCGCATGCAGATGACGCTCCGGCGGGTGAAGGAAGAACTCCGGCGGCGTCGGCACCATCCGGTGCCTGCGCAGGGGCGTTGGCTGGCCCAAGTGATCCGTGGCTTTTATGCCTATCACGCGGTACCGACCAACTACCACTCGCTGGTGCTCTTCCGGGTGCGGGTCGTGCGGTTGTGGAAGCGCGAGCTCTCGCGTCGTAGCCAGCGTGCACGGATGACGTGGAAGCGCATGAGCCGTCTGCGTGACTACTATTCGCCGGCCCCAGCGATCCTTCATCCTTGGCCTGAGCGCCGCTTTGACGTCAAACACCCGAGGCAGGAGCCGTGTGCCTGAATCGGGCTCGCACGGATCTGTGCGGGGGGCGGGCAGCAATGCCCGTCCCTACCGCAAAAGCAGCAGCTGTCCTTGTTCGC
>JAGRHX010001128.1 GCA_020444775.1 Gammaproteobacteria bacterium | reverse complement strand
CCTGGGTGTCGTTGCGAAAGCGATCGCGCGGTTATGCCTGAGTCGCAGCGCCCCTGCATGAGGGCTTCGGCCACCGCGGTGGTCGAGCTCATGAATATCTGCTCGGGCCACGCGTCCAGGTTCAGGTAGTCGCGTGTCGCGGCCTGCAAGCCGATACTTCGTGGCTGTTCGACCTCGGAGCGGGTGAGCACGGCGAGCGGATGGCTGTGCGCAATGAAGGTGTCGACCAGGAACAGACGGTTCAGGTTGCGGGCCACGCACTCGGCGTGACTTGGGTGCACCGAGACCTGCAAGACGAAATCCAGCTCACCGCGTGCCAACGACTCGAAGCAGGGCGCGAAGCTCTCGTAGAGGACGACCTCGGCCGTATCCAGGCCGCGAAAGGCCAGATAGCGGCGCAGCACGAGGGCGTGGTTGCTGTGTTCGGATCCGAGGGTACCGAAGCGCATCGGCCAGTCTCCATCGAGCGCGGCTCGGGTGTGGTCGGTTTCGGGTTGGGGCGACCTGGCTGCCACTTCAGCGCGCGCGGACACTTGTCGTGGCGCGACGAGTCTGCCAGAGCCCGGTGCGCCTGTCCCAGTGTGGTCGTGCGTTCACGGCCGCGACTCGTTCCGGGTGTCGCAGCGCTGCGCGATTGGTACACTGGAGGTGGTCTTCGTCGGGCGCAATGCATCATCCAGGTCGGGTTTATTCTCGGGATTGAAGGAAGTTCTCGAAGTTTCGTTGCTAGGTCGCTAACCCAGTTGGTGTTTCATGGCGCGCCCATCCTCAAGTGCGGTTCGCAAGCTGACAGGACCCGGGCGCAACGCCGAGAACGGGTCGCGAGTCGCCGGCCGGCATGCCCGTTGCCGGCACATATCGCACCTATGATTTGAAGGCAGAAGGGACAGCATTCAGGCATGCATCGACCCAGATATCTTCGTCGACTCGCGCCCGGTCGCGGCGAGCGGGTGAGCCGGGCTGACGCCTGCACGGCGCTCAGGCTCAGTGTGTTGCAACCCGCCCGTCCACTGGCTTTGATGTACGTGGGGCTGATGCTGATGTTCTCGTTGACGGCGGCGGCCCAGGCCGAAAGGGTTGGCGAACATCGCACCGCCGCGGGCATCCACGTGCTGCTCGATCAGTCGCTCGCACCCGTCCCCGGGGCAGCGCCGACATTGTTCGCGCCGTCGGTGCTCCGTTCGTTGTATGCGCGGCGTGATTTCGCACCCTTGTGGTCACGCGAGGTGCGGGCGCGGGAGTTGCTCGCGGTGCTCGCCTCCAGTCGGTCACACGGTATCGATCCAGAACTGTTTGCCTTGGGTTCATTGACGGAGCAGGTCGAGGAGCTGTTTGGCGACGGCCAGCGGGTCACCCGCAGCGAGGTGTTGAACGGTTCGTCCACGAACGGCACCAAAGCGGTCTCGTTGCGCAGCACGGATGGCGCGGCGCGGTCGCAGGTGGTAGCGCGCACAGCGGTGTCCGGGGAGGCCATGCGCCGTGCCCAGCTCGACATCCGTCTCAGCGACGCACTGCTGCGGCTTGCCTATGCACTACGTCTGGGGGTGCTGGACGAGCAGACTCTTGCGGTGCGTGAGCGACTCGAAGAGACACAGCGTGACAGTCTGCCCATCGGTCTGTTGTCGATGGCGCTGTCGGCACCCTCGCTGCATCTGGCTATGGAGCAGTTCCTGCCCGACGAGCCATCGTATGCGCGACTGTATGCGCGGCTACGCGCAGCGCTGCAGGACCATCGGCGGTTGGCACGACAGGGCGGGTGGCCGACGATACCCCGCGGCCGAACGGTGCGACCCGGCGACCGGGATCGACGCATGCCACTGATTGCCGAGCGTTTGCGGATTGGTGGCGATCTGGCCGAGTCCCACGTGAGCGATCTCCAGCGTCTGGATCCGGCGCTGGAGGCGGCCTTGCGGCGCTTCCAGGCGCGTCACGGACTGACCGTCGATGGGCAGCTCGGCCCGCAGACGGTGCAGGCGATGAACGTCTCGGTGCAGGCGCGTATCGCCCAGATCGAGGCCAACCTGGAGCGTCTGCGGTGGCAGATGTGGGACCTGCCAGCCGACCATTTCCTGGTCAACATCGCAGGTTACAGCGCTCGTCTGGTCGAGAAGCATCAGCCGGTCTGGACCACGCGGGTGATCGTCGGGCGCCAGATGCGCAGGACGCCGTTGTTGCGTTCGAGCATGACCCATGTGGTGCTCAACCCCACCTGGACGGTACCACCCGGGATACTGCGCAAGGACATGCTACCTGCGGCGCGTGAGGACGCGGATAGCTTGCGCCGCAAGGGTTTGCGGTTGGTCGACGAATACGGTGAAGCCGTGGAGCCGAATGAGGTGGATTGGGAGTCGGTGGACGCCGAGAGCTTTCCCTATCGTCTGTGGCAGCCGGCTGGACCGCGCAATGCGCTGGGTCGGGTCAAGTTCTTGTTCCCCAACAGCCACATGGTCTATATCCACGACACGCCGGACAAGCATCTGTTCGAGCGCGCGATTCGCACCTTCAGCTCCGGGTGCATCCGCATCGAGGGCGCGATGGAACTGGCGCAACGGCTGTTACGTCGTGAGCAGAGCCTGCGGCCGGAGGAGATCGAGGCGCTGACAAGCTCGCGCAGAACCACCCGTATCGAGCTCAGCCGAGGGCTACCGGTGATCGTGGTCTACGTCACCGCCGAGCTCGACGGGCACGACGACCTCCGCCTGCAGCCCGATGTGTACGGACGGGATCGGGCGGTTTCCCGGGCGCTGGAAAACGCCGCCCGTAGCGTACCGAAGGTGCAGAAATGGCGCAGAAGATACTCCTGAACCCCGATTGGCCCAGAGCCCGCAACGCGCCGTTCGCTCAGGGCACGCAGATCGGTGACACCATCTACGTCTCGGGACAGGTGGCGCAGGACCCGCAAGGCCAGCTGGTCGGGGCGGGCGACATGCGTGCTCAGGCCATCCAGGTGATCCGCAACATCGAAGCCGTGCTGGCCGTTGCCGGCGCAGGTCTGGCCGACGTGGTCAAGATAACCACCTATCTCACGGACATGTCGCGTTATGACGAGTATGCCCGGGTGCGTGCCGAGATGTTTCCGGACGGCGCGTTATCGAGCGCCACGGTCAGCTCGCCGCGGCTGGTCACGCCGGACTACCTTATCGAGATC
>JAGRHX010000071.1 GCA_020444775.1 Gammaproteobacteria bacterium | reverse complement strand
TGCCGGTCAGCGGCTGGCAGCAGGTCTTCGACCGGGTGGGCATGACCCTGCATCTCCCGTATGGCTACCGCCTGATCGCCGCGCCTGGGGCCGATCGCGCCAGCGGCAGCTGGCTGTCGGGCTGGACCCTGCTCGATGTGTTCCTCGCCGCGATGCTCGTGCTGCTTGCAAGCCGCTTGCTGGGCTGGGCAGGCGCCGGGTTGGCCGCCGCCTATCTGCTGTTCGGTTATCAGGAAGACGGTGCGCCGGTCTGGACCCTGCTCGTCGTGCTCGCACTGGGCCTGTTGGCGCGTGCCTTGCCGCCGGGACGACTCATGCGGTTTGCGCAGGGATTGCGCGTGCTCACCGTGTTGGTCCTGCTGATCGTGGCGGTTCCCTTTTGTGCAGGCCAGCTGCGCCAGGCGCTTTACCCGCAGCTCGAAAATTCGCAGGCCGGATTCGTCGGCGGGCTCGGCGTCGCATCGAAAGTCGCGATGCAGGCGCAGCCTGGAGGGGCTGGCGCCGTCAGCGACATGCCTGCGGACACGGTCGCGTCGATGGCGCCACCGCCTGCGCCGGCACCGCTTGAGGAAATGCAGGCCCGAGCCAACGCGTCGACGTCCGAGCGCCTCGATACGCGCGTCGTCACCGGTTCAAACCTGCGGCCTGCAGAATTGATCAGCAAGTACAGCCAGTCCACGGTCGTGCAGACCGGTGCCGGTGAACCGGGCTGGCAGATCGGCAATCGCTACAACTTGAACTGGAGCGGCCCGGTGCTCGCCGATCAGCAAGTGAGTCTGGTCATTGCCCCGCCCTGGCTGGTGCGCCCGCTCCGCGTGCTCCTGGTCGGTCTCCTCGGAATGTTGTTGTGGCGCCTCCTGGGAGCGACGCCGTGGCGCCGCCCGTCTGCTGCTGGCACCGCCACGGGTCTCGCTCTGGTCTGCGCCTCGCTGCTCAGCGTGCCGTTTGCACGCGCCGCGGACTATCCATCGGATGCCTTGCTCCAGCAGCTCCAGGCTCGCGTGACCGAAGCGCCGCCCTGCATTCCGAATTGCGTATCGATCGCGAGCGCCGAGGTGTCTGCTGGTGGTGCTCAACTGCGCGTCAACCTCGAGATCCATGCGCTGGCGCGCGTCGCCGTGCCGGTTCCGATCGACGATACGGCGGTCTTGCTGCGTAACGTCATGATCGACGGTCGGACCATCGATGCCATGGAACGCTCGGACTACGCGCGTATTGCCGTGGACCAGGGCGTACACCAGGTCGGCTTGGTCTACGCGGTCGCAGGCGATCGCGTCGCGCTGTCGTTTCCCATGCTGCCGGCACGCGTCGTCTTCAGCGGCGCGGAATGGCAGGCGAGCGGCCTCGACGAAGATCGATTGATGAGCGGCACCTTGAATCTGGTGCGCCTGCGCACCAGCGCCGGCCAGTCCGTGCAGCCTACCGCGCAGCAATTTCCACCGTATGTGAACTTGCGGCGATTCCTGTATCTCGATCTCAACTGGCGTATCGAAAACAACGTTTACAGGATGGCGCCACGCCAGGGTGGATTCACGACTCACCTGCCCCTGCTCCCCGGAGAACATGTGACGACGCCGGGGCTCAAGGCGAGCGACGGCAAGGTGACGGTTGCTCTGGCCGACAACGAAGGTGAACTGAAATGGGACAGCGTCCTGGAGCAGGCCGAGACCATCACGCTCGAAGCGCCGGACCTCGCCGACCACCGCGAAGAATGGCTGATCATTGTCAGCCCGACCTGGCACGTCGAGTTCAGTGGGGTACCCGAGATCGTGCAGCAGCAAAACGGCTTCCCCGACGACTACCACGCGCACCAGTTCTATCCGCTGCCGGGCGAATCGCTGACCTTGCACATCAGTCGCCCGGAACCGGTGGCCGGTCCGTCCCGCGCGATCGATCACCTGTGGTTGTCGAGTGAGTTCGGTCTGCGCGCGCAAACCCACGTCCTGCAGTTCGATTTGCGCGCGAGCCAGGGCGGCGAGCAGGTCATACAGTTGCCGGGCACCACCGAACTGCTCGGCGTGACCCGCGCTCGCTCGCCGCTGACCTTGCGCCCGATCGACGGCAAACTGAGATTGCCGGTATCGCCGGGGACCCAGCAATACGAGGTGCGTTTTCGCGAGAGCATCCCAGTCGGGGTGTCCCTTGCCACGCCTGTCGTGACCCTCGGGTTGCCGGCGGCGAACATCAATCTCATTGCAACGCTGCCCAACGATCGCTGGTTGCTCGCCGCGTTCGGGCCGGCGGTCGGTCCGGCCGTGCTGTTTTGGGGAGAACTCGTGGTCGCGATCGCGCTGGCCTGGCTGCTGGCGCGCTGGCGCCGGGGACCGCTGCGCTTTCATCACTGGCTGCTGCTCGTGCTCGGGTTCTCGACCTTCTCCTGGCTGGCGTTGCTGGTCGTGGTGGGCTGGCTGCTCGCCCTCGACTGGCGCCGACGCAGCGCGCCACAACGCAACTGGCTTTTCAATCTCGTCCAGATCGGCCTTGCGCTGCTCAGCGTGATTGCCCTGGTTTGCCTGTTCGAAAGCATCCGCAACGGGCTGCTCGGCTCGCCCGACATGGTCGTGCGCGGCAACGGTTCGTTCGGAAACCATTTGCAGTGGTTTGCCGACCGCAGCACCGATGCGCTGCCGACCGCGAGCGTGGTTTCGCTGCCGCTGTGGGTCTACAACCTCGTCATGCTGTTCTGGGCCCTGTGGCTGGCCTGGGCCGTGGTCGGCTGGCTGCGCCAGGGTTTTGCGGCGTGGATGAGCGGTGGGTATTGGCGGCCCTGGCGGGTCGCTCGCCCCGAGTCGGCGATCGACCTCCCGCAGACGCCGCCACCGCCGGCCTGAGCGACTGATGCCCCAGCTACGCGAACTGCTGTCGGAATGGACGACACCCGGCGATATCGAGGCGCGGCACGAGGCCGAGATCCTGCTCGGCCACGCGCTCGGGCGCGATCGCGCCTGGATCTTTTCGCACGCCGATTTCGTCCCCGATGGTGAAGGCGAGGCGCGCTTCCGGGCCTTGATGGCGGCCCGTGGTCGCGGCGAACCGGTCGCCTACCTGCTCGGCCAGCGCGGGTTCTGGACACTCGATCTGAGGGTCACACGCGACGTGCTGATTCCGCGTGCCGAGACCGAACGACTGGTCGAACTCGCGCTCGAACGGATTCCGGTCGATACGCCGTTCGACGTGGCCGATCTCGGCACCGGATCGGGTGCGATCGCCCTGGCCATTGCCAGCGAGCGACCCGTCGCGCGGGTGCTTGCCACCGACGCATCCGCAGCCGCGCTCGCGGTTGCGCGATCGAATGCCGCTGACCTCGCCGTCGACAACGTCGAATTCGCGAGGGGCGACTGGTGCGCGGCGCTCATCGGCCGGCGCTTTGACTTGATCGTTTCGAATCCGCCCTACATCGCCGCTGATGACGTGCATCTCGCGCAGGGTGATTTGCGCTTCGAGCCGCAATCGGCGCTGGCCTCGGGTGCCGAGGGCCTCGATGCGATCCGGGCGATTGTCGAGGCCGCGCCGGCGCACCTGCTGCCGGGAGGATGGCTGCTGTTCGAGCACGGCTACGATCAGGGCGAGCGCGCCCGCAGGTTACTCGAACAGTCCGGACTTCTGCGCATCGAGACCTGGCGCGACATTGCCGGCCAAGACCGCATCAGCGGCGGGCAGCGCGCCTGAGGCGGCAGGCCGCAGGCTCTTCGTAGGAGGGCGTTCACGCCCGATGCTGTCCGACACGTAGCGACAAGGAGCATCGCGGCTGAACCCAACAACGAAGCAGCGACGCGTCGCCCCCCATCGAAGCCCGCGCCACCTGCCGCGCTCTCTGCAGAAGGAGCCTTCTGGCCCGACGCTTTTCGTCATGTTGCGGAGTAGAAGCATCGCGGCTGAAGCCGCTT
>JAGRHX010001127.1 GCA_020444775.1 Gammaproteobacteria bacterium | reverse complement strand
TGCTGCTGTTCGAGCGCAAGAGCACTCTTCACACCGGCAACGAGGTGACGCCATTGACCCGGAGTCTGGCCGAGCAGCTGCGCTGAGGCTGCCCGCCGGTGCGCCAGATTCAGTGCCCGCTCCGCTGCTCTGGCAAACGCGGACCGGTCAAGCAGCCGCAGAGCATCGCATGCAACTGAGCGCGAGATGCCGGCTTGGGCAGCACATGCGAACATCCGGCGCTCAGGTGCGCCTTGATGGACTCACCCACCACATCGGCACTGAGCGCGATGATCGGCAGAGCGTGGCCCAATTCGCGCAATCGTCGAGCGGCGCTGCGTCCATCCATCACCGGCATGTGCATGTCCATCAAGATGGCATCGTATCGAGTCGTCCCCGCCGCCTCGACCGCTTCCTGACCATTGCCGACCTGATCCACGGTCAGCCCGAAATCAAGCAGGATCGCCTGCAACAACTCACGCAGCAGATCGTCGTCTTCGACCACCAGCACATGGCCACGCAAGGGCGCTGCTGCCTGCTCCTCCACTGATTCGGTCGCGGACCGGGGGCCGTTCAGATCCTGCCAGTCGGTGTGCGGATCCACGGGCAATCGGACGCTGAAGCGGCTGCCCCCCTGGGCTCTTGGAGCCGCCTCGATGCTGCCGTCCATCCGCTCAATCAGCGCCCGACTGATGTAAAGGCCCAGACCGGTACCGCCGTGGCGCCGGGAGCGGCTGCCATCGCCCTGCACGAAAGGCTTGAACAGCTGGTCCGGCTTGACGTGGCCCAGCCCAATGCCGGTATCGAGCACATCGATGCGAATGTGGCTGCAATCCGGCGCCGTCAGGCGCAACTCGACCGTGCCATGGTCGGTGAACTTGATCGCGTTGCCGAGCAGATTGATCACGATCTGGCGGCAGCGCTTGGCGTCGAGCATCAGCTCGGGCGGAGCGCCGCTCGACGCGAACGACAGGGCGAGACCCTTGCTGCGCGCGTTCTCGCGCAGCATCTCGACGCTGTCGTGCACGAGTTCGACGACGTCTTCGGGTCTGGTCACGATCGGCAGTCGACCCGCCTCGCTGCGCGTCAGGTCGAGCACGTCACCGATCACCGCCAGCAGGTGCTCGCCATTGTTGCGGATCACGCGGATGCAGTCGCGCTGCGCCTCGGTCAGGTGATCGTCCTCGGCGAGCAGTTCCGTGTAGCCGAGCACGGCGGTCATCGGCGTGCGCAGCTCGTGGCTGACACTGGCGGTGAAGCGCGCCTTCGCCTCGGCGGCCGCCTGCGCGTCCCGGCGGGCGAGTTCGAGTTCGCGGGTGCGCTTCACGACCTCCAGCTCCAGTTGCTGGGGCGAACGCATCTGGAAGAACTTGGGCAGCTCGAAGACGAGCACGATCGTCGTGACGACCGACACCACGGCGGTCACCATCTTGACGAGCCCCATCAGCCGGTAGGCCGGCCACCAGAACATCACCGCCTCGAGCAGGTGCGTGAGTCCGCAGCAGACGATGAACGCGACGAACAACGCGATCACCCCGGGGAACGGGATGTCGCGTCGCTTGCGCAGCAACATCAGCAGGAACGTCGGGATCGCCATGTAGGCGGTCCACGTCGCGAGGTCGGCGAGGATGTGCACCCAGCCGTGCACGTCGCTCCACGTGCCGCAGTGCCAGCGCGGCGGGAAGTCCGTGGTGTCGAACAGGCCGCCGCTCGCGCCACCCGCCTGCGGCGCCGCGTCGACGCACGCCTCGCACGAACCAC
>JAGRHX010001126.1 GCA_020444775.1 Gammaproteobacteria bacterium | reverse complement strand
GACGTGTCCGCACCGGACGCGGCCGTGGCGGCGGAGCATGCGCCAGCCCGCCGGCCACGCAGACCGATGCGCTTCGGCAACACCTCGGTAACCACCATCGACGGGCCGCCGTGGCGGGTATCGCAGCTGGCCTGCACGGCGCATCTGCCCGAGGCGCTGGTCACTCACCTCAGTCGACGCTCAGAGCAATAGCGCCCGAGCATGGACTCGGTCGGTGGGCTCGGTCGGTGGGCTCTGGCTGTAGCTCTGAACGTCAGCGAGTCGCGACCGATCTCAGCGCCGCGCCGCGCTGGCGGGCCCGCTCACGCGCCGCGTCGCCAAAGGCCTCGAACAACGATCGGGACAGGGGATGGCACTCGGGCTGGTACTCCGCGTGCCACTGCACACCGACCGCGAAGCAGCGGTCGTCCTTGAGGCGGATGCCCTCGACCACCGCATCCTCGGTAATCGCTTCGACCATGAAGTCATCGGCCAGTCGATCGATCCCCTGGCCGTGCAGGGTATTGCTCACCACCCGGTCGGTGCCGGCCAGACGCTCGAACAGCCCGCCGGGCGTGAGCCTCAGCTCGTGACGCAAGGCGAAGATCTCCTCGACCGTGACGTTCTCATGGCGCGGCATGCGATGGTCGTTGGTGTCCGGCAACAGATGCAGTCGATAGTGCAAGCTGCCACCGAGGGCCACGTTCATCTCCTGGATACCACGACAGATCCCGAACATCGGCACACCCGCGTCGAGGCATGCCCTGACCAGGGGCAGTACGGTGGCGTCGCGGTCCGGGTCTATGGGCTCATCATCCGGGAAGGGTGGTCCGCCGTAATGATGCGGCTGGACATTGGCCCGTCCTCCGGTGAGCAGCAGGCCGTCGATACGTCTGACCAGATCGGCGATGTCGAGTCGATCGCCGAGCGCCGGCAGGACCAGTGGCAGACAACCGCTGAAGCGCTCCACCGCGTCGACGTTACGCTCCCCGGTGGAGTGGATGCGATGGCGGCCGCTCTCGGCCATCTGGCGGCTGGCGATGACGCAGACCAGTGGCTTCACCGCAGGCTCACTGCTCGGGCCGGTCTGAGCGGAGCTGGCAGACCGCGCGCCGCGTCGGACGTCGCTGGTGGAGACAGCCGCCTGGGTGGCGACCGGTGCAGGGCGTTGTGGGTTTTCTGCTGGAGATCCGCTCATGTGACAACACGGTACCCGACTTCGGAACCAGATGAGGTAATTGAAACCCTGCACGAGACCATCCTGGATTCGGCAGGGGACGCCAGGCGTTTGCGCCGGCTACCATTCTCACGCAGCGGCTCGCACCATTCCAGGGCTGCCGGCTCGGACCGGGGCCCCGTTGGCGTGCACAGCATGCTCGCCAGACAAACCTGCCCGCGAGCTTCCCGCCATCGCACTGCATCGGTAGTCGGGCCCTCAGTCTTTAGGAAACGCCGAAAAAACAGGGCGTCCCAAACACCGGGCACGGCTTGCATGGACGTCATACCACGCAAAAGGCTACACCAAACGCCATCCGCACGCCGGGACCACGGCCCGCTCAGCCGCGAGCCGCCGTCACCGGCTTCGAATCAGACCGGATCCGGGCACGCTCGATGCCAGATTGAGGCGAGATTCGTGCCAGCCCGGGTGCCCGCCCCGCCCGACTCGGCTCGGCCAGAATCAGCTGCCATCGATCTGGCCTTCCGCCTCGCGGGCCGCCTCCACCAGCACTTCGCGCAGACAGACCCTGAGTCGTTCCATGTTGCGCCGGTGCACCTTGATCTCGCGCCCGGCACGTCGCGCCGCCATGAATTCCTCGAAGGAGCTGTTCAGCAACAGACCGGCATTGACCTCGATCTGCACCGCGTCCACGCCCTCGCGCGGCTGCCCGTAGGTGCAGACGGTATGTCCACCGGCATAGCCGGAGACGTCGAAGCTGACCTCGAATCCATGGTCGGAGAAACATTGGCCCAGCCGCTCGTTGAGCGCTCGCCGGCTGGTGACGTGACGACGCGTGCCGATCACCACCTGATGTCCGGCCAGCTTGCGGGGACTGCCGGTATGTCCGTCGATCAAAACCACCCGACCGTGACGCTGGCGCAGCTCGCGTAGCTGGGCGCGCAATGAGCGGTGATAGGGATCGTAGATCTCACGCAGGCGCCGCTCCGCGGCGCGCGGCGACAACGGTCGCGCGAAGATCTGCAGGCCGCCCCTGAAGTGGGTCTTGAACACCCCGCGCTCGGAACGCACGGCGCCGGCCACCACCTCGAAGTCGTCTCGGGGACGATTCAGATCGACGAACAGACGCGAGTAGGGGGCGAGCAACAGATGACAGCCGGTGTCGTGCAGGTCGTCATAGAGGCGGTCGGCCAGGGTATCGGCGTAGCCTCGAGGAAAACGCGCGAAGGCCGGGTCGGCGAACGCCTCGTCGGCGAAGCCGGGCAGCGGCCGCGTGCCATAGTGCG
>JAGRHX010001125.1 GCA_020444775.1 Gammaproteobacteria bacterium | reverse complement strand
TGGCCAGCACCAGCGGGTTGCGCTGCGGCAGGATCATCACGCCGGTGATGAACCGCAGCCGCTGGGTGATGCCGGCCAGATAGGCCATCCAGATCAGCGGATCCGGCAGCGGTGTCTCGGCCGTCCAGGGCAGCTTGCCGCTGGCGCCATACGGATAGGTCGAGTCGTATTGCCACGGCCAGACCACGTGCTCGATGGTGATCAAGGATTCGAAGCCGGCCGCCTCGGCCGCCAGCGCGAGGCGTTTCGCGTCCTCGGGATCGGGCAGGGTGATGTTGGCGAAATGCAGGGCGAACTTCATGACCCGGACTCCTCGTTGCGGCGAGCGCAGGGGGCGGCGCCGTGGTCGGATTCTCGCACCGGGTGCGTAGCTGGACAAAGCCGCGCAACGGCGCGCACGCTCGGCCCGCTCCGCGCGAATGCTGTCGAGGTGGTAATGCGTGCTGATGCGCAGTCGGTCGACGGTTCGCCCCGCATTGCGCTAATATGAGAATGATTGTCATTCGAGGTGTTGCCAGACGTGACATCGACCCGGCCCAGCACGACTCACCGAACGACCCTGGCCGACCTGCCCAAGGGCGCGCGAGCGACGATCCTCGGCATGCCCGAATCGGCCTCGCAGATGATCACCCAGCACATGCACAGGCTCGCCGAGCTCGGTTTCCTGCCCGGCGAGGTGGTGCGGGTGGTGGCGCTCGGTATTCCGACCGGTGACCCGATCGCGGTGCGATTGGGTCGGGCAACCTTCGCACTGCGGCGCTTCGAGGCCGCGCTCATCGAGGTCGAGATGCCGCCGCGGCACGGGCGGACGTCGTGAGCGAGGTCGCGAGCGAACAGTCGATGCTCACGCTGGCGCTGGTCGGCAAGCCGAACTGCGGAAAGACCGCGCTGTTCAACCGTCTGACCGGCGCTCGGCAGAAGGTCGCGAACTATGCCGGCGTCACGGTGGAGCGCAAGGAAGGACGCTTCACCTCGGCCTCGGGTCGTGCCTGGCGCATCCTCGATCTGCCCGGGGCCTACAGTCTGCGGGCCGCGAGTCCGGACGAGGCGGTGACCCGTGACGTCCTGGCCGGCGCGCGCGGGGACGTAGCGCGCCCCGACGGCATCATCTGCGTGGTCGACGCGACCAATCTGCAGCTCAATCTGCGTATGGTCCTGGAGCTGCGCCGCCTGGGGCTACCCATGGTCGTGGCCTTGAACATGGCGGACGTGGCCCGCCGTCGTGGGATCCGCATCGACGTGGCGGCGCTGGCGCGGACCGTGGGTGTACCGGTGGTCGAAACGGTCGCGATCCGACGCGGCGGTGAGCAGGCGTTGCTGGAGGCGCTGGAACGCTTCGGCGACACCAACGTCGATCCCGACGCGGTATCGTCGACGGCACACGCGGACACGCCCGAGGAGCTGCGTCGCTCCGTCGCGGCCATTATCGCGGCCAGCGTCACCGAGACGGTCCCGCACGAGGATGGCTTCAGCGAGCGGCTCGACCGGTTGGTGCTGCATCCGCTGCTCGGGCCGGCGATCCTGCTGGCGGTGCTGTTCCTGGTCTTCCAGGCGGTGTTCAGCTGGGCGCAGGCGCCGATGGAATGGATCCAGCAGGCGGTGGCCGGGCTGGGCGATCTGCTTGCATCGATTCTCGCCGAGGGGCCGCTGCGAAGTCTGCTGGTGGACGGCATCCTGGGCGGCGTCGGCAGCGTGCTGGTGTTCCTGCCGCAGATCCAGATCCTGTTCCTGTTCATCCTGGCGCTGGAGGAT
>JAGRHX010001124.1 GCA_020444775.1 Gammaproteobacteria bacterium | reverse complement strand
AGGACCTCGACGAGGCTCGTCGCTCACTGCAGGCGTTGGTCAGTCAAGGCCAGGCCGACGCCACCCACGATCCAGTGGTCTCGACCCTGAACCAGCTCGACCGCTACCGACTGTGGTGGGGCGACCAGGACTTTGGCGGCCATCTGCCCCAGACCACCCTGGAGCAGGCCAATACCCTGCATCGCGAACTGACGGCTTTGCGCACGGCCCCATCGACCACACCTGCATGAGCGACCCCGGACGGTCGACCCGACGCCGGCACGCGCTCGCCCGCCAATGCGCCGATCCTGGCCGTCACCGGAGGTGCCGATGTTCACGATAGAGCTGCTACCCGCCGACGAAGGCGACGCCATCTGGGTCGAGTACGGATTCGAGCGCACCCATCGCCTGCTCATCGATTGCGGTCGCAAGACGGCCTATCGCAAGGTCGCGGCGCGTCTGGCGCAGGATCCGTCGATTGATTTCGAGCTGTTCGTGCTCACCCACGTCGACGCCGACCACATCACCGGTGCGGTGCCGCTGCTGCAGGACACAAGATTCGGCCCGGAACGCGTGCGCGATGTCTGGTTCAACGGCTGGCGGCATCTGAACGGGCTGCACGTCGATTACGAAGGCGACATTCCCCAGACGCTCAGCGCCTCGCAGGGTGAGTTCTTCGCTGCCGTGCTGCGCAGCCAGGCGTATAGCTGGAACGGTGCGTTCGGCGGATTCGCCGCCGTGGTCGAGCCGCGGGCGGCGCTCCCCGAGTTCACGCTGCCCGGCGGCCTGCGGCTCACCCTGCTGGGACCGACCCCGGACAAGCTCGAGGAGATGCGTGGCCGTTGGGCCGACGATCTGCAAAGGAGTCGACACGAGCTCGAACCGGGTGACTACGAGCACGCTCTGGAGCTGCTCGGTGACGATCGCCTGCATCGACCCGATGTGCTCGGTGGGCCACCGAGCGGGCCGCTGCGCATAGACGAGCTGGCCGAGCTGCCCTTCGACCCGGACACCAGCGAGCCGAACGGCAGCAGCATCAGCTTCCTCGCCGAGCTCGGCGAAAAGGCGGTGCTGTTCGCCGCGGACGCCCACGCGCCACAGCTCGCCGAAGTCATACGCCGTCTGCTAGATGAACGCGGGCTGAGCAAGCTGCCGCTGGCCGCGCTGAAGATGGCCCATCATGGCAGCGCTCGCAACAACTCCACGGAGCTCCTGGAGCTGGTCGACTGCCAGCGCTTCCTGATCTCGACCAACGGTTCGCGGCACCATCACCCGGATCCGGCCGCGCTGGCGCGGGTCATCGACGTCCAGCAGCGCGACGTGACCTTCTACTTCAACTATCGTAGCGACGAGACCCTGCTATGGGACGAGCCCGGCCTGCAGCGCAAGTACGGATTCTCGGTCGTGTATCTGACAGACGACGACCGGATCGAGCTCTGAACGACCTGTGTGGTGCGCCGGAACCCCGGCAAGAGGACGGCATGATTCAGCGGCCAGGCCGATAACGCACGTGTTTTACTTGGCAGGCCGGGTTCGCTAGTGTGCGCTGTCGATACCTCACATGGCTGCAGCATGCGCGCACTCAGGCTCGAGTCGGTCCACAAGCAGTTCGCGAACGGTGTCGAGGCACTGACCACGCTTGACCTGACGATCGGTGCCGGCCGCTTCGTGGCGCTGCTGGGTCCGTCCGGCTGTGGCAAGACCACGATCCTGCGGCTGGTCGCGGGGCTGGAGACAGCGAGCAGCGGCCGGGTCGTCATCGAGGCCGGCGACTCGACGCCGGACGGCAATCCCCGCATGACCCGCTCACGCTGTGCGACGCCGTCCATCTCCTACGTGTTCCAGGAACCGACCCTGATGCCGTGGGCCAACGTCGAACAGAACATCTGGCTGCCGCTACGCATCCTCGGTGTGTCACGACGCGAGGCGCGGAGGCGCATGGCGCCGGTGTTAGAGTCGGTCGGTCTGGCTGGCTTCGAGCAGGCCCTGCCCCATGAGCTCTCCGGTGGCATGCGTATGCGTGCATCGATTGCGCGCGCGCTGATCACCGAGCCCGACATCATGCTGATGGATGAGCCATTCGCCGCGCTGGACGAGATCACACGTCAGCGTCTGGACGCCGATCTGCTGGAGCTATGGCGGGCCCGGGCATTCACCGTGCTGTTCGTCACCCACAATGTCTATGAGGCGGCCTTCCTGGCCGAGCGCATCCTGGTCATGAGCCCACGCCCCGGACGCATACTCGCCGATATCGAGGTCGATTGTCCCGGGCCCCGGACCCGGCAATGGCGCTCGAGCACAGGTTTCATGGAAATCTGCCAGGCGGCATCCCTGGCACTGGCCTCGGGTTTCGACTCCCCACCGGCAGAACTGGCGCATTCGTCATGAGTGAGAGCGCTCACGCCCGGGTGCTGCTGCCAACCGCACTGCTGCTGTGCGCGATAGGCGGCTGGGAGGCCGCGGTCCGGCTCACCCATACTCCCCACTACATCCTCCCCGCGCCGAGTCTCATCGCCACCACCTTGGTGCAGAACTTCGACAGCCTCGCCGGATCCTGGCTGTTCACGCTGGAGATCGCATTCGGTGCGCTGCTGCTGGTGGTGATCGGTGGCGTGCTGAGCGCCGCCCTGTTCGCGCTCTGTCGTCCGATCGAGCTGGCCCTGTTCCCGTTCGCAGTGCTCTTGCAGGTGACGCCGATAGTCGCCATCACCCCGCTGTTGCTCATCTATGTGCAGAGCACTACGGCAACGCTGCTGATCTGCGCCTGGATGGTAGCCTTCTTCCCGATCCTCTCGAACACCGTGCTGGGCCTGCGCTCTGCCGATCCCAACCTGCAGGATCTGTTCTCGCTGTACCGGGCCAGCGCCTCACAGCGACTACGCTGGCTGCTGATACCGACCGCGCTGCCCTACTTCCTCGGCGGTCTGCGCATCTCCGGCGGGCTCGCCCTGATCGGCGCCGTGGTCGCCGAGTTCACCGCCGGTGCGGCCGGCCGCGAGACGGGTCTGGCATCGCGTATCCTCGAGGCCAGCTTTCGCAGCGACATGCCACGCATGTATGCCGCGCTCACCCTCATCCTGCTGACCGGCGTTGCGATCTTCGCGCTGTTCAGCGGTCTGTCACGGTTGCTGCTCGGACGCTGGCATGCATCGTTGCGACGCGGCTGAGATCCAGCGTCGCCGGCTGGACACCGAGCGCCGGACATTTGTCAGATCGACAATGTCCGCGGGTTCGGCGACGATGCCTGAGTCGATCTGCACGCAGCCGTGCAAAGCTTTCGCCCCGCTGTTCCATCCCTTGGGAGGTAGCCGATGTCGCACCGGATTGCAGTGATTCTGGGTCTGCTGATCGCGCTTGGCGTTCCGCCGGCGAGCCCGGCGCAAGACAAGCCTACGAACACCCAGCATGTCGTATTCGCCACCAATTGGAAGGCACAGGCCGCGCATGGTGGCTTCTATCAGGCCCTGATCGACGGCACCTACGCGGCCCACGGACTGGACGTGGAAATCCGCCAGGGCGGTCCACAGGTCAACAATCGACCGCTGTTGCCGGCCGGTCGTATCGACTACCTGATGACCGGCAACCTGCTACATTCGTTCGACAACGTGAAGAACGGTATCCCGGTGGTCGCGGTCGCCGCGATGTTCCAGAAGGATCCCCAGGCCTTGATCGCACATCCGGGCCAGGGCTACGAACGCTTCGAGTCGCTGGCGAAGGCTCCGGTCGTGTTCATCGCCAAGGATGCGCAGTTCACCTGGTGGCAATGGCTGAAGGTCACCCACGGCTTCGTCGACGAACGCCTCAAGCCGTACAACTACAACCTCGGCCCTTTCCTGGCCAACCCGCGCTCGGTGCAACAGGGCTACTCGGTCGCCGAGCCTATTTATGTCGCCAATCAGGGTGGCTTCCAGCCTGTGGTGCACCTGCTCGCCGACCACGGCTTCTCCACCTACAGCACCCTCATCGAGACGCGCGCCGACATCGTGCGTGACCGGCCCGACCAGGTGCAGCGCTTCGTCGATGCCTCGATCATCGGCTGGTACAACTATCTCTATGGTGACCGCGCGGCGGCCAACGCGCGCATGCTCGCGGACAACCCGGAGATGACCGAGGCCGAGCTCGAGGCCTCGGTGGCGCTGATGAAGCAACAGGGCATCGTCGATTCAGGAGAGGCGCTCGAATCGGGCATAGGCGCAATGAACGCGGCCAGAATCGAGGACTTCTACAGGAGCATGGTGCGTGCCGGGCTGTTCGACGCCGACGACGTGGATCTGGGCAAGGTCGCGGACTTGCGATTCGTCAACCGCAAGACCGGGATGACACTGAAGCAGACATTGCTGACCCGCTGAGGCCGGCCATCCCCGCCCGCCTCTCTCGGCGCCCGCTGCCGCGAGCCGCCGAGGGGGGACGCTCGCGTTGCTCACAGAACCGCGCTGGTGCTCGGGTCGATGAGATGCATCTGGCTCTTGTCGATGGTGAAGCCCATCGCGTCACCCACGTTCCCGGTGGCTTTGGGATCGGACCGTGAGCAGACTTCGGTGTTGCCGAGATCGAAGAACACCATGGTGTCCATGCCCATCGGCTCCAGCACCTTCACTGGCGCTGCGAAGTCCTGGAAGTCCTCATGGGTATGCGCACGCTTGTGGGTGAGGTGCTCGGGCCGGATGCCGAGCAACAGATCGCGGCCGGCGTGCCGCTCATAGCGGTCCTCGCGATCCGGCGGCACCGTCAGCGTGACGTCGTCGGTGACACGCACGGACAATCCGCTCGCCGCCCGGTCCAGGTGACAGGGCACGAAGTTCATGGCCGGTGAGCCGATGAAGCTGGCGACGAAATGGGTACGCGGCGCGTTGTACATCTCGTCCGGTGAACCAACCTGCTCGATAACGCCATGGTTCATGACCACGATCCGGTCGGCCAGGGTCATGGCCTCGATCTGGT
>JAGRHX010001123.1 GCA_020444775.1 Gammaproteobacteria bacterium | reverse complement strand
CGCGACTATCCGGTGGTGCTGACGCTGAACCTGTTCGCCGCCGCGCTGACACTGGCCGGGACGCTGATATCCGATCTGCTCTACGCCGCCGCCGACCCGAGGCTCCGACAGTGACGCCATCACGACCGGTCCGGCCCGACCCGTCAGCCGAGAACCATCAGGCGTCACACGAGACGAGAACGGCGCCCCGGGCGCACCGCCGTCTACCGGACGGCCTGCTGGGACGTGCCTGCGGGGATCCGGTGACGGTTGGTGCATTGTTGGTCCTGGTCGGCTTGTCGCTGGTGGCGCTGTTCGGCTACGTGGCCTCTCTGAACGTGGAAGCATTGGATCCCGCACATATCCGCCTGACCGAGCGCTTCAGGCCACCGTTGAGTCCGGCCGACGCGGCACTCGAAGGGGACTCACGACCCTTGTTCGGAATCTACTGGCTCGGTACCGACGATCTTGGCCGCGACGTGCTCGCACGCTTCCTCGAGGGGGCACGCGTTTCACTGAGCATCGGTCTGGTCGTGGTGGTGATCGGTACCGGCATCGGCATCTTGCTCGGCGGACTGGCCGGCTTCGCCGGTCACCGGCGCATCGGTCCTGTGACTCTGGATGCCCTCATCATGCGCTGCACCGACTTGATGCTTTGCTTTCCGAGCTTCTTCCTCATCCTGACGGTGGTGGCCCTGCTGCCGCCGAGTGTCTACTACATCATGCTCGTGCTCGGTCTGACGGGCTGGATGGGCACGGCGCGGCTGGTGCGGGCCGAGCTCCTCGCCATCAAGAATCGCGAGTACATCCAGGCAGCGCGCGCACTCGGCTATTCCGGCCCACGGATACTGCTGCGACACGCGTTACCCAATGCCTTGTCGCCAGTGCTGGTATCGGCAAGTCTCACCGTTGCCACCGCGATCCTTACCGAATCTACCCTGAGCTTTCTGGGCTTTGGGGTGCAACCACCTCACGCGACCTGGGGCACAATGCTCGCCGATGCGCGTCTATACATCCTCGACGCGCCATGGCTGGTTATAGTGCCGAGCCTGGCGATATTCGTGGTGGTCCTGGCGTTTCATCTGCTGGGCGAGGGGATCCGCGAAGCAGCGGACCCACGCCTCGGCCGCGGCCTTTGACGGCAGCGCCGGGCCAGCCTGCGGCGTATACTCCCCGGCTCGAAAGATCGTCGTGGCGGCAATAGCCGCTCAGGCGAAGCGCGCGATCTGCGCACATCGAATCGGAGTGGATGCAGATATGGGATTTCTAGCGGGTAAGAACGCGTTGATTCTCGGGCTGGCAAGTCAACGCTCAATCGCCTGGGGCATAGCCCAGGCCATGCATCGCGAAGGCGCGGCGCTGGCCTTCACCTACCAGAACGAGCGCCTCGAATCGCGCGTCCGCGAGATGTCGGCCGAGCTCGACAGCTCGATTTGCGTCCCATGTGACGTGGCCAGTGACGAACAGATTGACGCGGTCTTCGAGCACATCGCACAACGCTGGGATGGACTCGATATCATCGTGCATGCGGTCGCCTTCGCGCCGCGCGAGGCGCTGCGCGGCGAGTTCCTCGATAACCTGACCCGAGAAAGCTTCCAGATCGCCCACGACATCAGCGCCTACAGCTTCGCTGCCCTGGCCAAGGCTGCCAGACCGCTGATGCGAGGACGCAACGGTGCCCTTATCACCCTCACCTATCTCGGCGCCGAGCGGACCATCCCGAACTACAACGTCATGGGGCCCGCCAAGGCCAGTCTGGAAGCGACAGTGCGCTACATGGCGCACTCGCTCGGGCCCGAGGGTACGCGGGTGAACGCGATATCCGCAGGCCCTATCAAGACCCTCGCGGCCGCCGGCATCGGTGATTTCAAGCGCTTCCTGGACGCGGCCCGCCACACATCGCCCCTGCGTCGGACTGTCGAAATCATGGACGTGGGCAACGTCGCCGCGTTCCTCTGCTCCGAGCTAGCGGCAGGCATTACCGGGGAGATCGTGCACGTGGACGCCGGTTTCAACATGGTCGGCATGACCCGCTACCAGTCCGACGATCCGGAGTCCACCTGACTCCCGCGCCGCGCCGATTCGTGTCAGGAATGTGATCCGAGCCGCGACGCCGTTGCTTTTGTGGGGGTTCTATGGAGAATTATCGAGGGTCATGCCTAGAGGCTGAGGCTTGGAAGCGACTCCACCCCTGATCCTGAGGCTCGATGTCACGGGAACACCGATTAGGTGGATCCCGTGGCAGGCTGCTGTGGTGCTCGACGCCCGTGACATGATTGCGTGGTCGGTTGGCGAACACGCCTTCACCGTCTACGGAGGAACCAATCGTCACACCGGGCTGCGCTCCGCCGTGACCATCAATTCCATCATCGCAGTCAAGGGTCGACTACGCCTGCTCGACGGCGAGAATCTCATTCCCCCCCTGTCAAACCGCGAACTGTTTCGGCGCGACAATCAAATCTGCCTCTATTGCGGCAACGGATTCGCCGAATCGCAACTGACTCGCGACCACGTAATCCCGTTCGCGCTGGGGGGTAAAGACCAGTGGAACAACGTGGTCACAGCTTGTAAAGCCTGCAACCACGCCAAAGGGGCCCGCACCCCAGAGCAGGCGCACATGCCGCTGCTCGCCGTCCCCTATGTGCCGAACCGCGCCGAATATCTGGTGCTGTCGAATCGGAGGATTCTGGCCGACCAGATGGCCTTTCTGGCGAAACGCTTCCGTCGGGACAGTCGGCTCCGGAGTGCGCTGGCCTGACCGGTCAGATCAGCGCGCGATGGCATTCTCCCGGCCCATCGCCGGATGAGCGACCATCACTCCTCACCCGGTGACAACCGCTCCTTGAAAATCTCGACCTTGGCGTTGGCACGTAGCGCGGCGAGTAGCGCTTTTTCCTCGGCACGCCCGTACTGGGCCCGAAGCGCGTCACCAAGGGCGATCTGCAGACGTGTGAGCTCGGCCTCGTCGAGCTCACGCTTCCCGACACCCAGCAGGGCAATCACCCGGTAACCGCCCTCGGCCGCGGGCAGACCGATATAACGGGGCCGATCGGCTTCGGGCGCCGGTAGCTTGAACAACGCATCACGCAGCTCGCCGTCGACCGCCCCGCTCTGTCGGGTCACGCTCTCCGGCTCGGACCAGCTCAGAGATTCGGCCTCGGCGACGGCCTCGCGTTCCTCACCCGACTCGAGCCGCTTCAGCAACGCCTCACCGAGCTGCTTGGAGCTGGCGGTAGCGGCTTCGACCTGCACAGCAGCGACGACCTGTGCACGCACCTCGTCCAGCTCGCGCAGCCTCGATGGCTCCACTCGAGAAACACGCAGCACGATGATCACCCCGGGATCGGTCTCGATGAGGTCGCTATTCTCGCCATCAAGCACATTCGGCCGAAAGGCATGCGCACGCACGCTCTCGAAACGGGCGATCCCTGATTCCGCGGGCTCGTCCCGTGAGAACGGCTCACTCGTTCGAATCTCCAGACCGAGCGCCTCTGCTGCCGGCGCGAGGGTATCCGGCCGCTCAAAGCTCAGATTCGCCAGCTGCTCGACCCGATCGCCGAAGACCTGCTCCGCCTCGAGATTCTGATATTCACGCAGGATCTCCGCGCGGGTCTGCTCGAAGCTGCGCACGGAACCGGGCTGAATCTCCGTGACCTGGATGAGATGCCAGCCAAAGCGTGAACGTACCGGTTCGGAGACCTCGTCCAGTTTTAGTGCGAAGGCCGCGGTTTCGAAGGCAGGGTCCATCACACCACGGCCGAACAAGCCGAGATCGCCGCCGTTCGGCGCTGACCCGGGATCCTCGGACTCCGACTTCGCGACCGACTCGAAGGATTCACCGCCATCGACGATCCTATCGCGCAAAGCCTTGATCTTCTCCAGAGCCTTCTCCACCTCAGCCGGTTCGGCATCGTCCGCCAGCGTGATGAGGATGTGGCGCGCCGCACGCTGCTCCGGAGTTGCATACATGCCGGCGTTCAGATTGCGTTGATAGAGCTCGCGCAGGCCCTCATCGGTCGCCGAGATGCCGCTGGCAATCTCGTCGCGAGAGATCTGCACGTACTCCGCCGTGACCAGCTGAGGCTGCCGATAGATCTCTCGATGCCCGTCAAAGTAGGCCTGCACGGCCTCATCGGACGGTGCGTCCTGCATGAACCTGGCACCCGGAACTTCCAGCGTGCTGTAGCGCCGGGTCTGAGTACGCAGCTCCAACGCGGTCTTCAACTCAGCATCGCTGACCAGGGCAGTACCGTTGATACCACTGAGGATCTGCTGCGAGAGCAGATTCCGGCGCATCTCGAACTCGAAGCTCCCTGGCGTCATTCCGTTCGCCCTGAGGAAATTCTGGTAGAGCTCCTGGGAGAACTCCCCGTCACGCTGGAACTGGCGGTTGCTTCGGATCAAGGCAGCCAGGAGGCCGTCGCCGATACGCATCTGTCCGTCCAGGGCCGCCTGGATCAACACCTGCTCGTCGATAAGATCATCGAGGGTCTGCTGGCGAACCTCGGCTTCGTCGATCTCGGTGTCTGGCAGGATCCGCCGCAAGGTCGAAAGCCGACGCTGATAGCTTCGGTAGAAGGTCTGGTACTCGATCTGGTCACCGTTTACGGAGACGACCGTGGGATTCACGTCAGGCGTCACGTATTCCTGAATGCCCCACAAGGCAAACGGGATGGCGATCAGGATGACCACGACCCAGGCTATCCACCCCGTCGCTTTGTCGCGAATGAACTGCAGCATGTCCGAAGGCTCGAATCGTTTCTGTGCTGTATGCCAGGGCCCGTGCGCATTCCGCGTGTCCGACTCCAGCCGGCGCCCGGGATATCTGCCGGCAGCATCTCACCGAGGGCAGCGAACGCACCCGGCGCATGACCGCGCAGCTGGGATTATGCCTGAGTTTGACGTTCGCTTGGTGACCTGGGAGCCTTGTGGTCACGGCACCTCAAGGGCTTGCCCGCCGCGTTACTCGGGCCGGGCCTGGAGGCGAGCATTCGCACAATAGACCGGTCCGACACACCACGCTTCGCACCCATAGCGACAATCGCCGCACCGGGTCAAGCCGCCAGCGAGCCATGCGCCGCAGCCGGATCCCGTAACGACACTTACGCTTGCGACCGATCAAGGCCAGCCAGGGAAGGGCCCATAAAAAAGGGCGCC
>JAGRHX010001122.1 GCA_020444775.1 Gammaproteobacteria bacterium | reverse complement strand
TGGACGATGCAACCGGCATCGATGCGGATCCGTGGCGACGACGGCAGCGACCAGCCAGGGTATGGCGCCAACGCCGCTGCGACACCCGGCCGGGACCCGCATGTTATCGTGCTCGGGTCGTTTGCAGCCGGTTCGGCGACGGCACGCAGGTGCGATGTAGATGCCGGGAAATGCTGATGAATCAGCGTTTTTTGCAACGGAGACGGGACGAGCCCGACTGGAGTCCAGATGCTGGTAATGCCTCGATGAGCGGTGACGAGGACCGGTCCGGGCCGGTGCCGGACGCGGCGGACAACGTCCCGGAGGTCTTCGGCGTCTCGGTGTTGCTGTGGCGACGTAGCCGTCTCAGCGGTCGTTGGCGGGTTCCCGAGTGGGGGGTGAGCGCAGTGGTCGCCGGTGAATCGGTGCTCACCGGCGGGCGCCGCTGCACGCTGGTCAGCGCAGCGGACGATGCTCATGAGTATCTGTGGTCCGGTTTGCACGTGGCGCTTCACAAGGATGGCTGTGACAGTTACTGGAACAATCTGCTCAGCCCCCAGCCGTGCCTGTTCGTCGTCTGCTACGGTGACGAGGCGGGCGGTCCCGCGGACGGGCCGGACGGCATGCGACCGGTGATCGTCACCGCCTCGCAGGACGAGGCGAGCGCCCATCTGGAGTCGGAGGATCGGGTCTTCCGGGTGCCGATGCCGGAGAAGGTCCATCAATGGGTGGAACGTTTCGTGGTCAGCCATCATGCGCCGGCCGTCCCGCGCAAGCGCAGCCGCCAGGCGTGGTCCGGACCGGCTACCTCGACGCGCTCGGCGAGCGCGTCATGCAACGCGCCGCCGGGCGGATCGCTGCCCGACGACTCGGCGTGTGAGAACGAAGATGGCTGAGCTTGCGAATGCCAGACCCGGGGTGACACGTGCCAGGACAGCTCGATGAAGCGCGATGAATCGACCTCGCAGCGCGGCGACGGCGGATCTTCGCCGACCCGCCCGGAAGCCGGCGACGATCTCGGCCCCGAGGCCGATCGTGGGCCGCTGCAACGTTGGTCGCGCCGCAAGCGCGGTGTGCTCGCCGGCGATCCGGTCGACGCTGGTGACGCGCCGGTGCCGGCGGCCAGCACCTCCGACGTTGCTGGCGGCGCTGGCGGCCGCGAGCCGTCCCCTGTCCGTAGCGGCGGCGAGGCACCGGCTGAGGGATCGGGCGTTGCAGGGGCCGACGCGCGGCCGCTGCTCGCTGACGCCGACATGCCCGCACTGGATGAGCTGGACGAGAACAGTGACTACTCAGGCTTTCTCTCCAAGGGAGTGAGCAGCGGCCTGCGCCGCGCGGCTCTGCGCCAACTGTTCACCGCCGCGAAGTTCAATCTGCGCGACGGTCTGGACGACTACGACGAGGATTTCACCCGCTTCGAGGCGCTGACCGATGCGCTGGACACGGCGTCGCCTGGGGACATGCGGTCACCATCCGCCGCCGAGCGCGAGCCCGGAGCGCCCGCGGCCGATGATGGTTCGCGGTCGAGCCGTGCCGGGAGACGCTCGGCGCGCTCCGGGACGCTCGGTGAGCGGGGCGACACCGAACGGGTCGAGAGCGACGCTGCCGATTCGGCCGAGGATGAGGACAGCGCCGCGCATGAGTGCGAGGGCGACGGGCAGCGAGCCGATAGCGCGGACTGAACGAAGAACGGGCTGGGCGAGCACGGGGCGAGCACGGGGTGAGCGGAGATGAAGTGGCGGGGTCGAGCACCATGAGCGAAGAGACGGTACCGAGCCTTGCCGCCGCCCTGCCGTTGTCCGCGACCGGCGGCGACGGTCGGGCGCGTCAGGCGGCGCTGGCCGCCGCCGCGGCGGTCGAGGTGACGCCGACCTCGTTGGTCGCCTACGGCTCCGCCGGCCGACTCGCCGTGCTCGGTGCCACGGCGGCGGTGTCCCGAGTCGTCGAGCGCTTGATGGCGATCGACCAGGCACGGGTCCTGGCGGTCAGCGTGTTCCTGACCGATGCCGAAGCCGGTGCCCTACAGGCCATCCAGACCGCCTGTCCGGATACACGCATCGTGCATGCCGCGATCAATCGTGTCGAAGGTCACCTGGGGGCGTTCTCGCTGTTCGCTTCGGTCGACGGCGAGCCGCATCAGGTCGCGCCCTCGATACTCACGGCCAACCAGGGCTTCGATCTGGTGTTGGATCTGAACCCCGGAGCACTGGTCGAGCATCCGGTCGCGCCGCCCGGCTATCTGTGGCTGGCGGCCGAGGCCCTGGACGAAGAGCGCTCGCAGGCCCTGCTGGCGCAGCTGCCGGAGCTGGTGGGCGAGTTCCACAAGCCGCGTTATTTCCGACTCGATACCGGGATCTGCGCGCACGCCCGGCGTGGCCTGGTTGGCTGCAGCGCGTGTCTGCAGGTCTGTCCCACCGGCGCGATCGCCTCCATCGACAAACGGATCGAGGTCGACCCGTACCTGTGTCAGGGTGGCGGCAGCTGTGTATCGGTCTGCCCCAGCGGTGCCATCAGCTATGCCTACCCGCCGCCCGCCGATCTGCTGGCGCGGATCCGCGTGATGCTCGATGCCTATGGTCGGCCAGGTGGCGGGGCGCCGATCCTGCTCGTGCACGACGCCGAGGTCGGACAGGCCTGGCTGCTCGAGCACGGTGGATCGCTGCCCGAGCACGTGCTGCCGCTGCTGGTCGAGGAGATCGGCGCCACCGGGCCCGACATCTGGTTGTCGGCGCTCGCCTACGGTGCCGCCTCGGTGTTGCTGCTGGATCATGGTGGCGTGCCTGCTCCGGTTCGCGATGCGCTGTGCTCGCAGCTGCGGATCGCCGCGGCCTTGCTCGACGGACTGGGCCGCGATGGCGAGCGACTCGCGCTGCTTCGGCTCGAGGACCTCAAGACCGACCGCACCACGCTCACCTCGGCATTCGACTCGGACCGAACACGGACGCCGGACTGGCCGCCGGCGAAGCATGCGCCGCAGACCGCCAAGCGTGAGCGTCTTCGTCTGGCCCTGGACCATCTGGCACGTGGCGCGCCGCTGCAGCCAGCCGAGATTGCCTTGCCCGAGGACGCATCCTTCGGCAGCGTCGAGGTCGAGCAACAGGGCTGCACGCTGTGCATGGCCTGTGTAGCGGTGTGTCCGGCCTCGGCCATCCTCGCCGGGGGCGAACGTCCGGAGCTGCGTTTCATAGAGCAG